>JANYLE010000512.1 GCA_025363795.1 Mariniphaga sp.
GACGAAATCAAAAGCCTGAACATCGCCATTGCCAATAAAAAGACTGAAATAAAGGAATCGAAAATCAAGATCGATAAATACAAAGAGCAGCAGGAAAACGTACGTAACAACCGCGAATTCGACTCTCTTTCTAAAGAAATGGAATTTCAGACACTCGAAATTGAGCTTTCTGAAAAAAGAATCCGTGAGTTTACGCTGGAGATCAAAAGCAAATCAGAAGTAGCTGAATCTTCAGAAAAGTTGCTGAAAGATCGGGAAGAAGATCTGATCAGGAAGAAAAAAGAGCTTGAAGAGATCACTGCCGAAACTGCGGTTGAGGAAGATAAATTAAGAAGCAAAGTAACCAAGATTGAAAGTCTTATCGAAGATCGTCTGGTTATGGCATTTAACCGCATTCGTAAAAATGCACGCAACGGTCTCTCTGTTGTAACTGTTCAGCGCGATGCATGTGGTGGTTGTTTCAATAAAATTCCGCCACAACGTCAATTGGACATCGCTTCAAGAAAAAAGATTATTGTCTGTGAGTATTGCGGACGAATTCTTGTAGATAAAGATATTGCTACTCCGCTTGAAGAACTGGAAGGTCAGATTTAAAGCTAAGATTTAATCGCAAATTGATATAAAAACCCGTTGAATTTCAGCGGGTTTTCTTATTTATAACTCTCCCGCTTTTTGTGATCTGATTCTTAATTCAGTTGAAAGGTCACCGTTAATTTCTCTATCTTATTTTTTCTCCAATTTGTTTCATGTGGGTCAGATCTCCATTCAGATCTCGCGTCACAAGAATTACTTTGTCATGCTCTATTTCGGCATAACCATGATCATAACAGAAATAATAGGACCTGCCGGTCCGGGTAGTGAAGTTATACGTATAATAATCGAAACGATACCCTTTTTTGTGTAGCTCGCTTTTGAGTGCGGTAGCTTTTCCCCCCGGATTAAGCGCGGTAAGGATGGAATAGTTCTTTTTAAGAATCCGGTTGATCGCTCTTATCACATTATTTGTTTCGATAATTTGCCGGTTATTATAGGAACTACGACATTGATCATTGCAAAATTTCTGGTCTGCCCTTCCTCTCAGTGGCTCGCTACATTCAAGGCATTTACGGTCATTCATAACAAATTGTTTAGGCGGTTGTACATTGTTAATTTCCGTCAAATATTAACTTGAAAATTGCTCATTCTACTATCTTGATAAAAAGCGAAAAATCGTTGGATTATATACGGATATAATCGATTAGTGTTTCATTTACGTTTTAATAAAATTTTGCGATCAATCAGTGGAATTTATCCGCTGTTTTATTGTGCTATTAAACAGCACTTTGTATTCTCTGTTTTTGCTTAATTCATCATTTAAAATTTAAACGATTATAACCGGTTATAACCGGTTATTTCCGGATATAATCGGAAGCAAACGGATAATATCCGGCTTGAACCATAAGCCTGTCTTTACTTTGTACAATGAATTTTTCTTTTTATTAATTATAAATACAAAAAACATGAATGGACTTAGAAACAGTGTCAGGCTTATTGGCCATCTGGGAGATAATCCCAAAATGAGAAAATTGGACAGCGAGAAATCTGTGGCAAGTTTTTCGATTGCAACGAATGAAAACTATCGTGATCACGATGGGAATAAGAAGTCAGAAACAACCTGGCATAAATTAGTTGCATGGGGCAAACAGGCTGAAGTTGCCGGGAAATATTTGAAGAAGGGGACAGAGGTTGCAGTCGAAGGAAAACTGACGAACCGTTCATACGAAGATAAAAATGGAGAAACCCATTTTGTATCGGAAATCGTCGTGAATGAAATTCTTGTCCTTGATAAGAAGTCTGAAAATTAGGGCGTCTGATTGACTCATTTGGTAAATTGAAGAAAGCTTTCATCGAATCACCGGTGGAAGCTTTCTTTTAACCTAAAATGCAGAGTGTTGCCAATAACCCCGTGATTTACTCAACCTGCTTCATTGAAAAGGCAATTCTTTTGCGGGGGATGTCCACCTCAAGTACTTTTACTTTCACATGTTGGTGAAGCTTAACCTCTTCGGACGGATCGCTGACAAAACGGTTGGCCAACTCACTGATGTGAACCAGGCCATCCTGTTTCACGCCTACATCAACGAAGGCGCCAAACCGGGTTATATTTGTTACAATTCCGGGAAGGATCATGCCAACCTGTAAGTCTTTCATCGTGAAGATTCCATCGGCAAATTCGAACACCTTAATTCCTGAACGTGGATCGAGACCTGGTTTCGCCAGTTCTGCAAGAATATCATTTAAGGTTGGAAGTCCCACCTCTTCATTCAGATATTTCTCGGCAACGATCTCTGAACGAAGATTTTCCAATCCAATCAGTTCTTCAACTTTAACGCGTCGGTCAGACGCTATTTTACTCACGAGTGTATAACGCTCGGGATGAACAGCGGAATTGTCGAGCGGATTAACACCGCCCGGAATCCGGAGAAATCCGGCACATTGTTCAAATGCTTTTGGCCCCATCCGGGGAACTTTTTTTAGTTCTGTTCGCATGGTGAACGGTCCGTTTTCCTTGCGATAGTCAACAATATTTTGCGCCAGCAACGGGCCAAGGCCAGATACAAAATTCAGAAGGTGACTGCTTGCTGTATTGACATTTACCCCAACAAGATTTACACACGATTCGACAACAGTATCAAGCCCTTTCTGCAACAGTTTTTGATCTACATCGTGCTGATATTGTCCCACACCAATCGATTGAGCTTCGATCTTTACAAGCTCCGCCAACGGATCCATCAGGCGCCGGCCAATTGATACAGATCCCCGGACGGTAACATCGTATTGGGGAAATTCATCACGCGCCACTTTCGATGCAGAATAGATAGATGCGCCATCTTCGCTTACGACGAAAACCTGCAAAGGGCGGTCGAAGCTGATTTTCTTGATAAATGCTTCGGTCTCGCGACTTGCTGTTCCGTCACCAATTGCAATCGCCTCAATTTTATAGGTGTTCACAAGGGCAGAAACCTTTCGGATTGATTGGCTTACCTCCGACTGGGGTTGATGCGGGTAAATCGTTTCGTTATGAATCAGGTTGCCTTGTGCATCAAGACAAACCAGTTTGCAACCTGACTTGTAACCTGGATCAAGTGCCAATACCCTTTTCTGTCCGAGTGGCGCAGCAAGGAGCAGTTGGCGCAGGTTTTCTGCAAATACCTTTATTGACTCAGCATCGGCCTGCATTTTTGATGAGGCAGCAAACTCTGTTTCGATGGCTGGTGCAAGCAATCTCTTGTAGCTATCTTTTATAGCAAGAGCCATTTGAGTACCGCAATCATTTTGGCTTTTTACAAAATAATGTTCCAAAGAGGCAATTGCTTTCTCTTCGTCAGGCGCTACACCCAGTTTGAGAAAACCCTCTTTCTCACCGCGACGCATTGCAAGTAAACGATGCGAAGGACACCGTTTCAGTGGCTCACTCGAATCGAAATAGTCGCGGTATTTAGCCCCTTCTTCCTCTTTCCCTTTTGCAACATGTGATGATATCACCGCATCGCGTGAGAACTGGTTCCTTACAATATTTCGTGCGCTTTGATTTTCATTAATCCATTCAGCAATAATATCCCTGGCTCCAGCGAGTGCCTCGGCAACATCCGGAACCGAATCGTTCAAAAACTGAATGGCCCTGTTTTCAGGGTCTTTTTCAAACTGTTTAAAGATGATCTGTGCGAGCGGTTCAAGTCCCTTCTCGCGTGCCATCGTGGCACGTGTACGCCGTTTGGGTTTATAAGGCAGGTAGATATCCTCAAGTTGATTCAGATCGTAACAAAGCTCTATCTTCGACTGTAATTCGGGTGTGAGCAACTCCTGTTCCGAGATTGACTTAAGGATGGTCACCTTTCGTTTGTCCAGTTCTTCAAGTTGTTCTTTCACCTCTTTTATATTCCCAATAGCCACCTCGTCAAGACTGCCGGTCATCTCTTTCCGATAGCGTGAAATAAACGGAACGGTTGCCCCTTCATCGAGCAAAGTAATCGTATTGGCTATTTGCCTGATGCTGATGCAAAGCCGTTCGGCAATCAACTGATGGTTTTTCTGAACTGTCATAGACGCAAATTTATTAATTTTCTTCTAAGAGAGCGTTTCAAAATGGGTGTTTTATAGTGGTGTCAAGGATTTAGTTAGGTGAAAAACCTTCCTTTAACAGGCGGACACCATCCTGATAATTAATTAATCAAATCGCATCTCATCCTTTACTTTCGTTACAAAAATGCGTATGTTTGATAGAATTAATTTTCAACGGTATGGATCAACGGATTAAAAACATTATTGTGGCCTTGGCTGTCATCCTCTTCGGAGTTTTGGTATACTATTTCAGTTATATCGTCTCTTATATTCTTATTGCTGCGGTCCTGTCATTAATTGGTCGGCCGCTTGTGCGTATGTTTCACAAGATCAAATACCGAAAGTTTTATATTGGAAAATCTGCCGCGGCGTTCCTTACTTTACTTACTCTTTGGCTTGGTCTGATCTCCTTCTTTGGATTTTTAATCCCGCTGGTGATATCCGAAGTTGACCAGCTGTCATCCATTAATGTCCAGCAGGTCATCACCTACCTTGATTATGCACAGGATCAGTTAAGAATTAATCTTCCTGAGATTGCACCTCATATCCCTGCAAGTGGAACCCTCCAGCCCTATCTCGAAGCACAACTTCGGGCGCTTCTTAATGTGGAGCAGGTTAGCCACTTGTTCGGGTCGGTTGCAAAAGTGGTGGGTAATATTTTTCTCATGATTTTCTCCGTATCGTTCATTTTGTTCTTTTTTCTCAAAGAAGAAAACCTTTTTGGGAGCTGGATCCTTGCCTTAGCGCCTGTGAAATACGAATCACGTGTTTCGAATGTGATGAGTAAGATTGGTAATTTACTGAAAAGGTACCTGATCGGGATTTTATTTCAGATCCTGGGGGTGATGATATTATCTGTTATTGGCTTTAATATTATCGGAATGGGATTCGAACCTGCAGTGGTTGTTGGCGTTTTTGCAGGATTAATCAATATCATTCCTTATATTGGACCGTGGATCGGAGCAATATTCGGCCTTGCTGTAGTGGTGGCGAATCATCTTGAATCCAGTTTTACAGAGATCACGCTTCCATTGATGTTTTGGGTCGTAATCGTAGTGATGGTTGTTCAATTTATAGATAACATGGTTTTCCAGACTGTGATCTACTCCCACAGCATTAAAGCCCATCCGCTCGAAATCTTTTTCGTGATCCTGATGGCCGGCAGTATTGGCGGAATCACAGGAATGATTCTTGGAATTCCAGTTTATACTGTGATCAGGGTGATTGCGGCAGAATTTCTTTCTGAATTTAAAATTGTTCAGCAGTTGTCGCCTAAAGAAGTTGATTTATGTCCGCCAAATTGAGTTGTCAGGAGATCATCGCATTGATCATCAGCAATAAAAATACCGCAACGGCATAAGAGTTAATCAGGATAAAGGCTTTTAGAATCGTTTTTTTATCCTTTTCCTGAAAGAGAAACCGGTAAAACTGTCTAATAAAAAAGAGATTCAGAATTATTAATAAACCCACCAGCAATGGTTTGAGATTAAATCCGAACAGCGGAAATAACATCAGGAAAACAGAAGTGATCACACCCCATAAAAAGACGACCATTTTAATCTGATGTTCATTAAGAATCTTCGAAATCGAAGAGAATCCGGCTGATTCATACTCTTTCCCATATTTAATCATCAGTAACCAAAAGTGGGGAATCTGCCAAAGAAAGACAAACACTGCCAGGAAGATAGCGTTTGGATGAAAAACATAAAAGCCAGCAGAGGACCAACCCATCAGCGGCGGAACTGCACCAACAACTGCACCGGGAATGATAGCAAGCCAGGT
>JANYLE010000061.1 GCA_025363795.1 Mariniphaga sp.
AAAACACCTCAAAACTCTGCTTCCTGTCACTTCTGAAATTCATATTTTGTTATTTATCAAGTCAATAAATCTCAAAGAATAAAATTCCCATTTCTCAGTCAGGGTATTGACTCTATGATTTAAATAGTGATACGAGATGTAAGCAATAATCCCGATGCCAAGCCCGACACCTGAAGTAATCAATTTTTCATACAATCCACCTGATATCAATGATATACTAATGTTATCGGCCAATGAGATATTGTAAAAAATCTTGATAACCCCCGAAATAGTTCCAATAAAACCCATCATCGGAGCAACACTCGCAATAACCCCCAGAAAATAGATGTTTCCATCGTATTTATGAACCTCCAGCTTCCCTTCCATCTCCATCTGGTCATGAATCTCGCGTATTGGTTTGCCCAAATTCAGCAACCCTTTGGTAAGAATACGGGTTTCTGAACAGTCAGCTGAAGCGCATAACGTCAAAGCAGTATCTATCTTGCCCTCTTTAACCAGATCCTTTAGTTTCTCGAAAAAAACCTGATCAATTTTTTTCTGGGAATAAAGGAAATAAAGCCTTTCACCAAATATAAAAATAGAGATCAGTGAAAGAAGGAATAAAGGTCCCATCAACCATCCACCCTTCATCAATAAGTCATAAAATGACATTTTGCCTATAACATCAAATAACAATACATTAGCGATGATCATGTGTGTAATTTTTTAAATATTAGCTTAAAACATTATTGGCAGAAAGTTAATAAACAATCCTTTTTAAGGTCTGTAATAAAACTGGGGTCAGATTTAGTCGTTTCTATAATATCGCCCGAAGGGATGGCCAATGCAATTTCATTATAGTCAGATGAGGATCCTGATTGACTATATCGGCATATATCACAGGAAGAGAACACCTTATTTCCCGCGTTAACCAATAAACCGGAACTACAAAAAATGAAGATAAATATTGCCAATCGAATCATAAAGAATATCCTACCCAATGTTTTTAACAGAGCTCGTTTATTCAGGTGTTTATACCACTCCCCCATTTAAAAATCCGCTCATTAAAAAAATACCATCCTTATGACAGTATTTAGTTTTCAAATTTAGACAGAATTTTCCGATTTAAAGAAACAGATTCCGCTCAAAGGCAGTCCCGTTAAAGTAGTTTAACTCCACCAAGTATATATTATTGAAATTTAGCATTTTAGAAACCCAAAAAATATTGGGAATGATGAAATATCATACGTCTATTTGACTTTAATCTTGAATGTCCAGGCATAACTACACGAAGTAGGTCGAGCTTTCTGTTTTGGATATTTAATTATCAACCCATTGGATTCGTCCCAGCTCCATTTAAGCTCACCAGGAACACCCAACATGGTAATTTTAGAGTCTGAAATGGGCTTAACCGATTTCAATTTAAAGTCTTCTCCCTGCCATTTCAGAAATATCGCGTAAACATGATCATTTTTTGTTGTAAAACATGCATCTCCTTCTTCCTGAACCTTCCAATAGCGGGTGCCATAAATCGCCTCACCATTTACCTTGAGCCAATCACCCAGTTTTAATAATGGGTATTGCTCATATTCCGGAATTTTACCTGCTGCAGTCGGGCCAACATTAATATCAAAATTGCCATTTTTACTGACACCTTTAATTACCTTATCAATGAATTGCTTAGGCGTCAGACAATCTTCCTGTTCAGTATCCTGATTATAACCAAAAGTTTTGGCAATTCCCTGCCAGAAAGACCATTTATGGGTTAACAGTCCTTCATTGCCTTTATCATATCCATACTCCACGTTGTACAAATCACCATGTTTTCCCCGCTCATCTTTACCAAACCGATCGTTGACAAATACCTCCTGATTTCGCTTTGCCGCCTCATTGTAATAATACGCTACAACTTCCTTCATTTTCCAGAACGACTCCGGGTGATCCCATTCGCCATCAAAAAAGAAAAAATCGGGATGATACAAATCGATTAACTCTTTAATCTGCATAACCATAAAGTCATCCACATAATTATTCACCCGTTTCAATCCGGCATAAGGGATCTCCCTACCTGTGTACAAAGGGTTATACCATTCAAATAGTGAGTAATACAAGCCAACCTTTAAATTTTCCTTACGCCCGGCCAGAAAAAACTGTCCCAACAAATCCTTTTTGGGTCCCATTTTCATGGCATTCCTGTCGGTGTATTTCGATGGCCACAAACAGAAACCGTCGTGATGCTTCGAAGTGATGAAAATGTAGTTCGCTCCCATCTGCTTTGCAAAACGAGCCCATTCGGAAGGATTATAGCTCTCAGCTTTCCATTTTGGAATAAAATCGTCATAAGTGAAGTTCTTGCCATAGTTCTCCCGGTGGTAATCGACGGTCGGATTTC
Source organism: Mariniphaga sp. (assembly GCA_025363795.1). Taxonomy (GTDB): domain Bacteria; phylum Bacteroidota; class Bacteroidia; order Bacteroidales; family Prolixibacteraceae; genus JAAFHB01. Next base: position 2,372 of record JANYLE010000061.1, read on the forward strand.
CTTCTTCGTGCATCCGAAAGCCATACCATTCGGCATAGGAAATACCAGTCTCGCGGGGAGCCCAGGCCGGAACAGAATAAACACCCCAGTGCATACTCAACCCTATTTTCGCATCATCGTACCATTGTGGCATTTTATGACGATCCAATGACGACCAGGTGGCTTCATACTTTTCCTGGGCCGTCACAATCGATAGAGCGAAAACAGCATTCAACAAACAGATAATAAGGAGCATCTTTAAATACTTCATGGCGATGAATGAATTTTAATATTTCAAAAATAGTATTTCAACAAGTTGATCAACCTCAAAATATAAGCAAATAACCAAGTCAGATTAACCTAAATTTCAAATCAGATCGTAAGTATAAAAACAGGCAAGAAACTGGTATTGTAAGATTATAAAAGTAAGAATTCCGAACGAATTCCAGCTTCATATAGATCAAAAAGACATTCAAGAAAACGAAATACTATGGTTACAAAAGAACCATTTCACGTTCACATCAACGTCCAGTTTATTATCACGTGTAAAAAAGTCCATTATAAAATCCGGTCGATTCAATCTACAAAAAGAAAGCCGCTCACTTGTAAGTGAACGGCTTCTCTATTTGAATATTAAAGTTCAAAAAGCGAACTAAATTGACTTCTTTTACTCGAGTTTAAAGCTAATTGGAACAGTGTAAGAAACTCTTACGGGTGCTCCCCTTTGCTTACCTGGTTTCCATTTTGGAAGTGCAGAAACTACTCTTAGTGCTTCAGCATCAATAGATGGATCGACACCACGGGCAATTTTAACATTAGATACAGAGCCGTCCTTGTTAACTACGAAATTAACAAATACTTTTCCCTGAATTCCGTTCTCCTGTGCAATTGTCGGATATTTCACCGAAGTTGCCAGGTACTGACGTAATGCTTTCTCACCTCCGGGAAATTCCGGCATCTCTTCTACAACAACGAAGACTTGTTCTTCTTTTTCAACCTGAACTTCTTCCTGTTTCTGTTCCACAACTTCCACAACCTCTTTGTTAACTGTTGTTGCAACCTGTTCGTCAGAAATCAACATTTTACTTTGATCTTCAACTTTAACAGAATCGACAACGACCGGGGCAACATATCTGAGAACAGCTTGTTGCTCCATTGGTGGTGGCGGTGGTGGTGGCGGTGGTGGTGGTGGCACATCTTTTTGAAGGTCATTTGCCATTTCAGCAATAACTTCATTGGCATCCCTCATTTTATGCGCCGCATTGCGTGTCGCGTTGATATAAGGAATAATGACTGCTATAAATATGACCACAACGCCAATCAGTGTAGAGATTAGAACAACACGGTTGTACCTTTTCCGTAACTGATACGCTCCATATTCCTTGTTTCTATTTTCGAAGACTATGTCATCGAAAGTGGGAATGAATTGATTATCTTGTACCATACGTGTCGTCTTTATTTTTTAGCAATCGGTGGAGTAAGGGTTTTTGGAGCTGATGCAAGCGCAGTTTCCACCATAACCTCTTCAATAGGGTAAATATCGGTGAGGATATATCGCGCAATTCCTACAATAGACATCTCATCGATGATATCGACAAGGTTTTTATATTTTGCTTTTTTGTAGAATTTGATCAATACAATAGGACCGGTATCATCGTCATTTTTGAGGGCTTTAATTGCTGTCCGCACTGAATCGGGTTGAATATTTATTTTCCCGGCAATGACATCTTTCTGGAACTTTTCAATCTTTTTGAAGAGCGCCAGGTTTCTGTCCAGTAAAATCTGCCTGATTCCGTTAGCACTAAAGTCAGTTTTCTGTAATGGTTTGGATGCATCAGGTTTCCCTGGATACCAGTAAACGATATCATCCGGACCAAGAATGATATTAAGTGTACGACTATCAGCAATTTTCGGCGGATCTATCTTTTGATCTTTTTTGATCTTATCAGGCAGAACGATTTCCATAACCTTTGGTTTGCTAAAAGCAGTTGTAAGCATGAAGAACGTGATCAGCAGACACATAAGATCTACCATCGGCGTCATGTCGATGTGGGTGGAGCCTTTTTTCGGACGTCGCTTTCCACCCTTTTGTTTTTCCTCTTGTATAATTTCTGCCATAATACTACTTTTTATCGCTTGTTACTTCGACCTTACGAAGGTTTGTTACCAGGCTAAACCTGCTGACATTTTTATCCTGGAGGATATCCAGCACTTTTTTGACAACAGGGTATTCTACGTCGGCATCACCTTTTATTAAAGCCTGAACAGCTGGATTAACCTCACGGGTATAAAGAACCCAATAAGCCATTTGGTTGTCAACCGAATCGATAGGAATCCCCTTTTCAAGAGCACTCTTTACTTTGGGATCTTTCGCTGCAAGAAAAGCCTTCATATCATTCATGGCAACACCCATCGAGGTTCCGTACTGTTCAAATTGTCGGAGCTCTGCTGGTGTGAATACGATGTTGTATCTCTTGCCCATTTCCTCAAGAATTTTGGTTCTGAAATGCAGAATCGTATCCTTCCCGTTATCAACATTGAAAAATACCCTGTTATCCTTAGCTAATACAACTGTCATGATATTAGCATCCGGCGAGGGTTTTTCCGATACCGAAGAAGGCGTGTCGATAGGAGCCGGTTCTGATGTTTTCATTGTCGCTGTCAACATAAAGAATGTCAGCAACAACGAAAAAAGGTCGACCAACGGCGTCATATCAATATGGGGCGACTTGGATGGTAATTTAATCTTTGGCATGCTATAAATTTAATTTTTTAAATAAACCAAAAGAATTAAACCCAGACAATTATTTTCTGATTTTAGCAGCAAATGTCTGAGTAAGGCTAAAGCCAGCTTCATCAATCTTGAAAGTAAAAGCGTCAATTTTTGATGAGAAGAAGTTAAAGAAAATAATTGCTAAGGTAGATCCAGTGATACCGAATGCAGTATTGATCAAGGCCTCAGAGATACCCGTTGCCAATGCAAGAGCATTTGGAGCTCCACCCGCCTGAGCAAGGGCAGCGAATGCGCGGATCATACCAAGTACTGTACCGATAAGACCGATTAATACAGAAATAGAAGCGATTGTAGAAAGAATAACCATGTTTTTAGATAACATCGGCATTTCCAAAGCTGAAGCTTCTTCCAAAGCCTGTTTCATGGAAGTGATCTTCTGATCTTTTTCCAATGTCGGGTCATTTTCAAGATCCCTGTAACGAACAAGACCTGCTTTGGCGACATTGGCCAATGATCCTTTTTGAACATCACAAGCAACGATTGCTTCTTCAATCTTGTCTTTTGCAGTTAAAGATTTGAGGTTGGATACAAAAGCGGCCAAATTGCCAGTCCCTTTTATCCTGTTCAAAGTAATAAATCTTTCAACAACAAAAATAAAGAGGGTAAGTACACAAGTCATCAAAATAGGAACAATTCCTCCTCCTTTGTAAATAATAGCCATGTAGTTGCCTGGTAGTGGCGTACCTTTAGGATTGCCGCCTTCAAAGTTGACAGGATTACCCATAATCGTCGAATAAAGGTAATACGCTACCAAAAATGCAATAACGATAGCACCTGCAGCGAAAAGTGACTCAAACTTTTGTCTGAATGATCCGGAATTTTTACTCATCTTTTTTAATTGTTTTCGTGGTTAAATAAAACTTTTTTTTTGAATCTCTATTGTTGTTTTGTTGATTCCGATTTTACTATTTGCCCAACTCGGCATTGTAAACCCTCTTCTTGGTGACAGGCACTTCTATCGTTTTGAAGCCTTTGGCACTAATCACAAGTGCTGATGATGCCTCTGGCATAGTAAACCTGTATTCTCCATTGGCATTTGTCCATGCTTCAGCCGCCGTATCTTTCACCCTGACAGAAGCACTTGCGATAGGAATACCTGATTCATCTTTTATCACACCAGATATTTCATTCGGATCTGCTTTAGGTTTTGCGTTGGCATTGGCTTTAACAGCATTGATATACTGAATAGATGACTTAGCCTGAGCATTTCCCGGATCCAATGCGAGTATCTTGTTGTTGTATTCGATTGCCCCTGCATTATCCTTCTTTTGCATGTAAAGTGATACCATAGAATTATAGGCCTGAATGACAAATTCCTTGTTATTTGGATCAAGATTTGCCATACGTGTATAGTAAGCTTTTGCAGCATCATAGTTATTGGCCTGAAGCTCATGGTATCCAAGGAACCGTAGCGCATCAAAAATTTCATTCGCATACTTGACAGAGTCGGAAGAAGCTTTCGTAATCAGTGCAATAAATTTTGGTGTAGTAAGTCCAAGTTTTGAATCTGGGTCTTTTGCTGAAGCAGCTCTTGCACTCCAAAGATAAGCATGAATACTTTCAGGATATTTGGTTATCATTTGATCGAAAATTGCGCCAGCATTGTCAAAATCTTTACCCTGATAGTATGCCTTACCAATTTTAAGATAGTTATCCTCAGTGTCTTTACCTTTAGCAATCAGTCGTTTCCACGTTTCAGCAGCACCAGAGTAGTTCTTGTTGTTGTATTGGGCAATGGCTTTCTCCTGGATTATATTCAAATCTTCCTCTCCAAAAGTAATTGCTTTGTCATAAGACTCATACGCTTTGGCAAGTTCTTTATCCGAAGTAGCTATATTGGCTTGCGCTTCGGCAACTTTAGCTACAAGGGCAGCTTCGTTCGCTTTTTCTTTCTCTTTAGCCGGACCTTTTAATCCCTCAATTTTATCCCTCAATTTTTCCAGTTCAGAATTAGCCTTGTCAAGTTCGGCCGTAAGTTTTGGGTAATTCTGATTCTTCTTTATAAGGATACGTGCATAGTAGACGTAATCCTTTTTAAGAATTCTGTCCGCTGGAAGTTCTTTAAACAACTTATCCATATAAGTCAGAGCCGCTGGGTAATTACCTTGCTCGAAGCTGGAATATCCGGCAATACGGTTCAGGTAAGTCCTTGATTTATCGACTGCGAAAATATCCTCTACATTCTTAATTACTTCAGCATAATTCTTAGAATAGAAGAGTGCATTCACATAACGGATCTTTGCAGGAATATTCTGGTTGGTCAGTTTCAAATAAGTTTCAAAATATTCTTTTGATTCCTTGAAACGTCCGGCCATCGAATATAAAGAACCTAATTCACGGTAAGCAGGGGCAAAACTTTTATCCAGAGCAATTGCCTGTTCATAGTAAGGAATGGCTGCCATTAAATTGCGACCTTTAAAATAGATGCTACCGATCTTCATGTTCGCAAGAGGTGACTTAGGATCCAGATCCTGCGCCTTATTGTAATTTTTAATCGCCAGTGAACCATTGTTAACAAGTAAGTAAATATCACCTGCGATGATATAGATCTCGCCGTTTTTTTCGTCAATGGTTAAAGCCTCCCTTATATTAGGCATTGCAGCCGTTGTATCTACATTATCAAATACAATATACGACTCAGCCAATTTTGCCAATGTATAGGCATATTCCTGGGGATTAGGGATTTTTGTTACCTTTTTATAGGGAAGCAAAAAGCTTTTTGCTTTCAACCTCATTTGATCCGCTGTTTTCTTATCTCCAAGATATGCAGCTACCTTTGCAAGACCAACGTAATTAAGCGGATCATTTGCATTCAGTGCAATACCTTTTTCAAATTGCTGTTTTGCCTCTGCTGAAATAACCTTCAACGAGTTAGAAATAGAATCTGAGAAAAAGTTCAACATTGTATTTTCTCCCAGCCGATAATAGACCTTGCTGCTGGGAGCGCTTTTTGCCAGGTTCTGGAGAATCTGGTCCGCTTTGTCGTATTGCTCGTTATTTGTTGCGGTGATTGCTTCATCCATTGTCTGCGCTCTCAATCCGGCGACACTGCATAGCACAAGCAATGTCAGGATTAAAGTAGTCTTTTTGAAAAAACGATTTATCATTTTAAGGTATATTAATAATTACTTCTTTAATTCTATTAAACGTATTGGCATTGTTGCTGGAACTAATCCTGATTTCAATACAATCCTTTGACCCTGCTCCGAAGTAAACCAGCTGATGAATCCGAATCCCAGTCCAATAAAGGATTCCCTTGATACCGTATAGATGTTCCTCGTGAAAGGATAACTCTTATCATAAATTGATCCCTGAACAGGAAGGAAATATGATCCGGGACTCAGGATTTGCTGCGACACTGCTGCCATTTTAATTTTATCGGTATAAGATACACTGGTTGAATCGTGCGTGTCACATATCCAGTTGACACTCACCATCCCAATGGCACCTTTGTTTTTGGAAACGTAATCGACCACCTGTGCATTACTCTTAACAGAATAGAAATTGGGCGGCAACTGATCTCCAAGTTTAAAAATTTCTTTAAAATAACGAATGTTGGCTGACTTATCGTTGTCAAAAACCATCATTATTTTCCCAAATTTAGAAACAGGATTAATGTCTTTCCAGTCCGACATTTTACCGGTAAATATATCGTTGACATTTTGATAGGTCAAAAGCGAGTCCTTATTTTCTTTGTTGAGAACAAGGGCTATCGCGTCATAAGCAACTGTTGTCGTTCTCACGATAATTTGTGTGTTTCGAAGCAATTCCTTTTGCACGTCAGTAGGTTCCCATGCACTAACAACCACTTTTACCGAATCATTAAGAAACGCAGCGATAAGTTCTTTCTCAGGAACATATGTTGGGGTAATATGTGCGTACTTATACAAAGAGGTAAACGTTCCAATTTCTGCATCAACAATGGGCTGAAAGGATTCATCAGCCACAATTCGGATATTTCCTCTTGTGGGCGTCTCTGTCATTTCAGCTTTGTGATTAGAGCATTGGATACCAATCAGCGACATAATCATTACACCGCTGAGCACTAAGCCAATTGACCCCAAATCCTTAGATGTTACAGACATTTTCATAAATACAATAAAGAAAGGTTTAAAATTCGTTGCAATAATACTCAATCAAATTAATTATAGGGCAATAAATTGTAAAATTTTTAATTTTTTTTTGAGGGAACTCTTCAATGTCAAATTAATACAGTCCAACGCCTCTTTAAAATTTAGATTGAATTTAAATAATGCCAGCCTCCAATTTATAGAAAAAATCGGAATTATTCATCGTCCGTTTCAAAAAAATTTTCTTTTATCTTTTGATAAGCCACAACAGTCCGGAAAGATCCGTACAAAAAAAGTGGAATTGAAAATATTACCCTCATCGTCATTTCAACCTGACTAAAAAGAGGCGTGAAAAGAAGGAGATAGGCCAGTCCAAAGTAAAAAAAGATCATCGTTGCTCCGAAAATCGTCATCGCCTTATCATAAAGTCTGCTTCTACTCATTTTTGAAAATTTTATTTGTCGCAAATATACAAAATTTGTTACGAATGTTACTTCAACAAACAATCTAACCATTACAGGAAACCGTTTTGACTGAAAAAAAGTTGGATCATGCTGTTCGGGTCAGGAAAATCGACCACCTTCATTTGATCCGATCTATTTCAATCCGATCCGATAAATGGATGCATCAGTTCGTATCAAAATGGAATTGCCAGCAATTGCCGGCGTTGCATAAATTTCGCCAGGTAACTGACTCTCTGCCAAAATCTCAGGTAATCTGCCCGCTTTCAAAACCAGCGTCTCCCCTTTCACGGAAGTGAAATAAACCTTTTCGCCTGCGTAAACGGGTGATGCATTATACTTATTTTTCAGCCTTTTCGAATATAAAGAAGTTCCATTTTTTGCATCAATAACAATCAGATTGTTTTTACTATCGACGGTATAGATTAAGCCATCTTTAATCAAGGGTGTCAACAACTGCAAAATAGGTCCTTTCAATCGCCAAAGCACATTGGTCTTCGTTACATCGCCTTTACCTTTTGGGTCGACGGCTAATAATTCAACATATTTTTCTCCCCCAGCTGGTGACACAAAGCTTGTATAAAAGAAGACAACACCATCTTCATAAACAGGCATTGAAATTGTTGAGTCCTCACCCTGAACAACCCGCCAGACTTCTTTTCCAGTCAGCACATCATATGCAATGCAAACAGCTGAACCGTTGGAAATGAGCAAGTCCTTTCCAGCAACATTAATAACAATTGGCGTTACATAAGCCTTTTTCCCGATCGGCGCCAATGCATTATAGCACTCCTTTGGCCGATCAGTTCGCCAAACCGTTTCTCCGTTTTTTTTATTCAAAGCTACAATAAACTGTTGATCTGTACCTTCATAATGAAGGATCAGCAGATCTTTATAAAGTATTGGTGAAGCACCGGTTCCCTGTACATGTTCACATTTCAAATCATTTCTTTTCCAGACAATTGTGCCATTATCGGTTCTTACGCACGCAGTACCCGAACTTCCAAAATTCAGGTATACAAATCCCGCTTCAATGCACGGCGTCGGAGTAGCATAAGTATTTATAGCATGTTTCGAATAAATGCTATCCTGTTTAAAAAGTAGAATGTCAAATAAAACCTCGCCCGTTGTAAAATCTGCACAAATCCCCGCCATCTCTTTTCCGTCGACAGTTGCGGTCGTAACCCAAACCTGATTACCATAAACAACCGGTGAAGACCACCCTTTTCCACGTATATCGGTTTTCCAAATCACATTTGTAGTATCGTTCCAGAACAATGGAACATTGCTATCAACAGCTATTCCATCCAGATGACTCCCCCTGAAATGAGTCCACCGATTATTCTGGGCAATGGCCGTTGAGAGATCAAATATGAAACTTAGTGTAAATAAAGAGCACACAATTGCGTGACGAAATTTTTTCATATGACGAATCAGTTTATATAAGACGCTACATTCATATCCGTGGATATGCTATTCGGTTAGTATTTTTCATTACGGTAACACCCGCAAATTGCGCTAAAGATAAATCTTTCAACCTATCTGCCTTTATCGTAACAGGGAATAATTTTGAGTTTAACGGCTAATTAGGTAATAACAATTTAATTATCATCTCCGGTTGAGCCCGATAAATCAGGATGTCTGGTTCATACTATCAATTTAGAATAGCCTGATAAGAACAATGAATTACCACGCAGATCAACAAATATTCTGATAAAATTTAAATCTCCTTCTGTAATTCATTCAGATCACGGATAACAATGTCGGCACCTGATTCCCACAAAATACTATCATCCAGAATACCGGTATTAACAGCAACTGTAAATATCCCTGCAGCTTTGGCCGATTGAATACCCAAAGGGGCATTTTCAATCACAATAACATCCTCAGATGGCAGTCCCGATTTCTGCAACGCTTTCAAATAGGGTTCGGGATTGGGTTTTCCATGTTTTACATCGTTGCCCGAAATAATTCGTTCCATTGAAACCAATCCGTCAAAATCATTTACCAGAGCTTCAAGGTATTTTTCCTGTGACGAACCGGTGACTACCCAGATCGCTACACCTTGTTTTTTAAGTCCTTCCATTAAAGATTTCGCCCCCTCGAATGGAATTGCATCCGGGAAAGCCGCAATTAGTTCCGTTTTCTTTGAATAGATCTGATCTATTTCGGCATCGGTAGCATCCCTCATTTCATTCTGCCGGTAAACAAGGTTAATCGTTGATGAAAACGTCCGACCCTCGTTTTGATAAACCATTTCGGGCGAAAAATCGATTCCGTAGTGCCGGAAAGCATTACTCCATGCATCGGCATGATAGCCCATCGAATCATAAATCACACCATCCATATCAAA
>JANYLE010000065.1 GCA_025363795.1 Mariniphaga sp.
TCAGTGCGCTTAGAGTTGCTGCCAACAAAATCGGGCCCATACCAAAGAAAAGAGCAAGAATAGATACCAGAAATAATAAGCCAAACGAGACGACCTGGTAACCGATAACCCCTTTGATAAGGTAAAAGGCTACGGATGTCAATACAACCAATACCGAAGTAATCAGGTATTCATTGATGTTTGATGTAAACGAAGGCTTGAAAACCTTCTCCCTGAAAGGGTCCTTGGCTTGACTATCGGCGCCAAGAATATAAACATCAATATTCCCGCTATATCGAATCAGCTTGTTTACAAAGTTGCCAAAAAGGAACATCGAGAAATGATTCCGGACGCGGGGTTTTCCGACAATGATATGCGTTACATTATCTTTATGGGCAAAATCAACAATTGCCGTAACGACATCATCATTGGTAATAATCCTGAATTTTATCCCCAATTGTTTGGCAAGATTGATATTTTTGTCGAGTTGTTCCCTTTCTTTGGTGGTGAGTTTGTGCAATGTTTCGACATAAACTGCCTGAATGTTTGCACCCATCGAATAGGAGAGGTTCTTTGCCCAACGCAATAGCCTGGTTGATTGTTGCCGATAGTCGATCGCAACCAGAAGGTGCAATCCCGATTTCCATGGGCCGCGAATTCGTTTTTGCTGCATATAATCATGCAGTTGTTTGTCAACCCTGTCAGCAACAATCCGTAAAGCCATTTCCCGTAATGCGGTAATATTCCCTTTGCGGAAGAAATTTTCAATTGCCTCTTTCGAGCGTTCAGGGGTATAAACCTTTCCCTCTGAAAGTCTTTGAAGCAGTTCATCCGGAGTTAAGTCAACCAATTCTATTTCATCTGCATTTTCGAAAATTTCATCGGGCAGTGTTTCGCGCACGATAATACCTGTGATTTGTGCAACGGTTTCAGACCGGCTTTCAAGATGCTGCACATTGACAGTCGTATAGACATTGATGCCGTTTTCGAGAATTTCCTGGACATCCTGATATCGTTTTGTGTGACGGCTACCGGGGGCATTGGTATGAGCGAGTTCATCAACCAAAACGATAAGTGGCTTGCGCGCAATAATAGCGTCCAAATCCATTTCCTGAGCCGATGTTGATTTGTAAGCGTAGTTAATTCGGGGAATGATTTCGAAACCTTTAACCAATTGGGCGGTTTCACTGCGGTTATGCGTCTCTATATACCCGATTATGATATCATTACCTTTTAACTTTTCAGCGTGGGCAGTTTGCAGCATGGTGTAGGTTTTACCCACACCTGCACACATACCGAAAAATATTTTCAGCTTTCCCCGTTTGCTTTTTTCCTCCTCATAAATCAACGAAGCCAAAAGTTCATCGGGATTTGGTCGGTTACCGTCAATAAAGTCCATTTACTGTTTGTTGCTTTCAAACTTAGCAATTAATTCAACTGCTTGTTTCTCGATGCTTTTCATTTGTTCCAAAATTCTTTGTAATTCCTGAACCTGGTACTGACTTTTCTCTCTTTCAAAATCATCTTTAGAAGCCAGGGCTGCATTTTGATTGTTCTCATTAAGTTTATCGGCCATTTCGTTGACAATCAATGATATTTCGAAAAACTCATCATTCCCTTCAAAATAAAGCCTTTTCCCATAATCACTCGAACGAATTTCTTTTATCCCGTTGTATAACTGGGAAAATCGTTCATTGGAATAAGAAGAGAAACTATAAGAATAGAAAAGTGCAATAATAAAGCACAAAGTCGCGATAATTGTCATCTGAGTCAGAGCCTCTTGTGACGAAATTTTGTTATTGTCGGTTTTCACTTCAATGGCCTTTCCGTTCATTTGAGATAAAAGCACCAATTGTTGGTAAAGTTCACTATATATTTTTTGAAGATTAACGATTTTGGGAACGGGTTGTGGCGATTCAAAAGTCTTAACAATAGCATCACGGTATTCCTTTAATCCGGCTTCAATGCCGGAAACCAGTTTATCTTCGCCAGGCTCTGTAATATTATTTTTTTCTGATTGCAGCGACTGGTCAATAATATTGAGTTCCTTTTTAATGATTAAGCTATCTGAATTTTTGTTGGTTAAAAAACTATTTGTGATTTCCTGGTTGATGTTTGTTAAAGCTCCTGCCATCTCGCGGGCATAAACAACAGATATATAGTTTTCTTTGAGGATAGCACCTGTTTCCTTCGACAGCTTATTCATATAATAAGCCGAGAAAATAGATAGGACCAGAATGATTAATAAGAAAACCATTCCTACAGAGAACTTTGAGCGAATTGATAATTTCATGACCGATAGTTTTTATTTGTTGTCAGCGTATTTTGAGCTAAGTTTATCAAGTTCAATGTTTAAGAGTAGTACATTAATGCGACTTTGACCAAATAAACCGAATTTCGGTAGATCGCTTTCTGAATGAATATACCTGGTTAGTTTTTCTTTTTGACCCGGATTTAGATTACGGGCTTTTACAACTCTGTCGACCTGAAGCAAAGCTGCTTTTGGCGAAATATGAGGGTCGAGGCCACTTGCTGAAGCAAAAAGCATTTCGGATGGAATTTCAGTAAGGCTGTCCAGCTGGTTGAAAGCAATAAACTGCTGCTTCCGGCCGGCTACCAGTTTTTTCAGCGTTGCATTGGTAAGTCCATAGTTTGAACCACCCGATGGCAGGGGATTGTACGAAACTGCCGATGGTCGACCAATAAAATAGTTCGTGCTGTCGAATTTTTGGCCGATCAACTCACTTCCTATTGCTTTCCCATCTTTAATAATAATAGATCCGTTCGCTTTTTCAGGGAAGGCGGCCTGCGCCATTCCTGAAACCAAAAGCGGGTAAACAATTCCTGTGAGAACGGTGAAAAAAAGAAATATTTTCAAGGCTATAAATAGTGTTTTCATTTTTAAGTATAATGTTTTAATATCGGTTGAACAGGCACTCTTTCTATTGAAGAATTATTAAAGGTTGATGAGTAGATCTATCAGTTTAATTCCAATAAACGGAGCGATTAGCCCACCTAAACCGTAGATAAAAAGATTTTTGATTAATGCAGTATTCGCAGAAACCGGCCGGTAGGGAACTCCTTTTAAAGCCAAGGGGATTAAAAGAATAATGATGATCGCATTAAAGATTACAGCGCTCAATATGGCACTTTGAGGTGAGCCCAGGTTCATGACATTCAAGGCAGAGAGTGGGCCTATTCCATTTTTCCCGGAATAAAGGGAGATAGCAATGGCCGGGATAATGGCAAAATACTTTGCAACGTCGTTTGCAATGCTGAAGGTGGTAAGTGCACCACGGGTCATCAATAACTGTTTGCCAACTTCCACTACTTCAATTAGTTTTGTAGGGTTACTGTCCAGGTCAACCATGTTGCCTGCTTCGCGTGCTGCCTGCGTCCCGGAGTTCATTGCAATTCCAATGTCTGCCTGGGCAAGTGCCGGAGCATCATTTGTACCATCACCAATCATCCCAACCAGGTGACCGTTTGCCTGCTCTTCGCGGATTCGACGCAATTTATCTTCAGGCGTGGCTTCTGCCATAAAGTCGTCAACACCGGCTTCGGCAGCAATGGCAGCCGCGGTTAAAGCATTATCGCCTGTAATCATCACCGTCTTAATTCCCATCTTCCGTAATTCGGCAAACCGTTGTTTAATACCACCTTTAACAATGTCTTTGAGGTGAATAACCCCAAGGACCTTGTTGTCCTGAGCTACAACTAAAGGGGTTGCTCCCTGGCGGGCTAATTCCGATACAACATCTTGTATATTCTGGGGGTAAAAGCTGTTGTTATTTTGCACAAAGGATCGGATGGCTTCAGCTGAACCTTTCCGAATCTGACGAGTCTGACCATCTTTGGTTTTGATATCTACACCGCTCATTCGGGACTGCGCCGTAAACGGGATGAACAAAGCATTAAGCTGCTGCACTTCACGACCACGGATATTGAATTTTTCTTTCGCCAGAATAACGATGGAACGCCCTTCGGGTGTTTCGTCGGACAAAGAAGAAAGCTGTGCCGCACTCGCTAATTCTTCTACGGTTACGCCATCGGCTGGAATAAAATCAGTTGCCATGCGGTTACCCAAAGTTATGGTACCCGTTTTATCGAGCAACAAAACATCAACGTCTCCGGCAGCTTCGATGGCACGACCACTGGTGGCAATCACGTTTCGCTGCAAAAGTCTGTCCATGCCACTAATCCCGATTGCACTTAATAAACCACCGATGGTTGTCGGAATCAAACAAACCAACAAGGCAATTAATACAGGAATGGTCAGGTTTTGTGATGCAGGTAATCCGGATGCAGAAAGACTGTATGCAAAGAATGCCGGAAGCGTTACGACTGCTAACAAGAAGATAATTGACAATCCTGACAGCAGTATCGACAAGGCAATTTCATTGGGCGTTTTTTTCCGTTTTGCACCTTCAACCAGTGCAATCATACGGTCAATAAAGGTATCACCAGGTTCTGAGGTAATCCGGATCAGGATTCTGTCGCTGATCACTTTTGTTCCACCCGTTACTGCAGAACGGTCGCCACCGCTTTCGCGAATTACTGGTGCTGATTCACCGGTAATTGCTGATTCATCAACGCTCGCAATCCCTTCAATCACTTCACCATCTGAAGGGATAACGTCACCAGCTTCGCAAACGACAACATCTCCTTTTTTAAGCTCGGGTGCAGATACAAGTTCCTCCTTCTGACCGGTTAATTTCCGGGCCTGAGTTTGTGTTCGATTTTTTCTTAGGCTTTCTGCCTGGGCTTTTCCACGACCTTCGGCAATCGCTTCCGAAAAATTGGCAAATAATACGGTAAACCAAAGCCAGATGGCTATTTGCAGGTTGAAAGAGGAAAAATTGCCATTAAAAAGACTGGCGAAAACTACGATACTTGTTAGTAATGAACCGATCGCAACGATAAATATTACGGGGTTTTTAACAAGCGAACCAGGGTTTAACTTGATAAAGCTATCCTTTGTTGCCTGCAGGATTAGTTTTTTATTAAACAGGTTTGTATTTTGTTTTGTACTCATGGTTTTCAAAATTTAAAAGGTAGTTCCGCTATTCATTAGTAAATGTTCGATGATCGGGCCAAGTGATAAGGCTGGGAAAAAGGTCAATCCTCCAACGATCAGAATGACTGCAATTAATAGACCTATGAACAATCCGTTATCGGTATGGAAAGTTCCGGCAGATGGTGGTGTGATCTTCTTCCCTGCCATCTTTCCCGCAATGGCAAGAACAGGAATAATGATTCCAAATCGTCCGATGATCATGCCCAAACCTGTTGTAAGATTATAAAATGGCGTATTGGCATTAAGTCCCGCAAAGGCGCTTCCATTGTTTCCTGCCGCCGAACTAAAGGCATATAGAATTTCAGAAAAACCATGTGGCCCGGCATTGTTGAGGCTTGAAAGGCCCAGGTTACTCACGGAAGCCCAGGCGGTGAACAGTAGTATTACAAAACTTGGGGCAAGAATGGCAATGATGGCCATTTGAACCTCAAATGCTTCAATTTTTTTTCCTAAATATTCGGGTGTTCTTCCAACCATTAGTCCGGCGATAAATACAGTGAGTATTATGAAGATGACCATACCATACAAACCAGCTCCGACTCCTCCGAAAATAACCTCACCCAGTAATATATTGATAATGGTCACCATTCCAGCTAAAGGCGACAAACTTTCATGCATCGCATTCACTGAACCGTTTGAAGCTGCCGTGGTGACAGTTGACCAAAGGACACTGTTGGTAATGCCGAAACGGGTTTCCTTTCCTTCCATAAGTGGTAAATTCCCGAAAATTGGATTCGATGAATATTCTGCATATAATGAGATCCCCAACCCAACAATCAGTAAGATCAGCATTGCCGTAAAGATGGTCCATCCCTGCCGTGTGGAGCCAACCATTTTACCATAGGTGAATGTTAATGATGCAGGGATGAGCAATATAAATAACATTTCGAGGAAGTTGCTAAATGGTGTTGGATTTTCAAATGGGTGGGCACTGTTGGCATTGAAAAATCCGCCACCGTTTGTCCCCAACTGTTTAATGGCAATTTGCGAAGCTGCTGGCCCCATTGGAATTACCTGCAGAGCCCCTTGTAAGGTCTGAACTTCTTCGTAAGGTTTGAAGTTCTGAACGACACCTTGTCCGACTAAAACAATTGCGAATAGGATTGAAAGCGGTAGCAGTACATACAATATTATTCGTGTAATATCAGTCCAGAAGTTACCTAGCTTGTCGGTGGTTTTACGCGAAAGTCCCCGGATAAGGGCCAGTAATACAGCCATTCCTGTAGCTGCACTAACAAAATTCTGAACCGTAAGTCCAATCATCTGCACAAAATAACTCATAGTTGTCTCGCCTGCATATCCCTGCCAATTGGTATTGGTCACAAAACTAACCGAAGTATTAAATGCTGAATGCCACGTTACATTTGGAAGATGGGCCGGGTTGAAAGGTAAATAGGTTTGAAATAACTGAATCAGGAATACAAAGATAAATCCAATCAGGTTAAATAAAAGTAGGCCAAATGTATAAGACTTCCAGTTTGCCTCTTCATTAGGAGCGATTCCTATAAATTTGTAAATCAGTTTTTCGAGCCAGCCAAAAACAGGCAACATAAAGTGTCTTTCACCTGCAAATACTTTACTCATAAAGTTGCCCAAAATTGGTGTTAACCCGATTAACAGGGCAAAGAAAAGTAATACCTGAATGATATCCTGGATTGTCATGATTAGAATTTTTCAGGTTTAATCAATGAAAAGAGAAGGTAACCAAGAATAAACAGGGCAATAACAGCTCCAATAATATAACCTGACGGGTTACTTGTTTGCTCTATCACCATAAAAATTGTTGCATTCATATCGGATCATTTTAATACGATACAAAAATGCGTCGGAATCTGTAATGGTTTTATAAGGATTGGTAGTGGTTGTATAAAGATTTTATAAAGAGGAGAATAATTACCCATTCTCCCCAAAAAAATAACTCCGGTAATCAACGAAACATTGATTGCCGGAGTTAATATCCGTCAGTAGCTGGACAAATTTTATATTTCTAAAACCAACCGAAACGTTAGTTTGTCAATTCACCGGAACATCTACACATGAAGAAACTAAACGATAGGTGATTCTGGAAAATCTATTTTACGATTGTTGCATCTTCGATAATCAATGGATAGAAATATCCCGCGCCGAAATCTTTGGCAAGGGCAACCACACCTTCAATGGTAATCACATCTCCGACTAAAACAGTTGCCTGGGTTGTTAAGGTTAAATCAAAATCTTCACCATTTTTTGTCCCATCCTGAAGATGAATCCAATTACGCCCCATTATTTGATCGTTAACTTTTACTACCGCACCTTTTAGCTTCACTTTTTTGCCGGAATAGTTTGCCTTCTTGTTATAGAGTTCCGCAATGGTAATTCCACCCTCAGCTGGTTCAACTTTGACATTAGCTTCTACTGGCGCTGCTTTTTTGCCGGCCGGGGTCTTGCCACCCATTGCCGGCATTTGTGCTGAAGCCATCTCAGGTTCTCTGGATACTGTAGAAACAAAGAGGATGGTCGGGAAATCACGATTGAGTTCTTTGCTATGGAAATTTTCCATCACTGCTGCAGTTTCAAGGTTTAAATACAGTTCTTCGCCAACTGTGAATTCTTGCCTTGAAACAGCCACCCATTTTTCGGAAAGTGCATCTGTTACACGTAAATAGGTATAGCTGGTTCCCTGAATAACTTCTGCAACCTTAGTGCTGGTAAGTTGTCCCTTTTGTGTTGCATCTGCCTTAGGTTTTGGTTGTGGCGAAGCGCAAGCTACGATCAGTTGAATAACGACCATTAAAAAAAATAATTTTCTCATTTTCATATTATTAAATCATACTTACAAATAACAAAATACGAATGGAATGTTTAAACACAATTCGGTTTTTGTGCAAATTTATTCCTTTTCTAAAATCTTCAATTGACACTTGTGAAAATAGGGCAACTTTTATTAAAAATAATTTGAAATCTTCCCAAATCGGAAATTCATTCGGTTCTTTTCCCATAATTGTCGATTTCGGATGTTAATCCGGATAAACACAAAAATACATTGGTCCGAAATTTCAATTATCTTCGTATCTTCAATTAATTAACCTTTAACGATGATGAAAGGATTAAAAATTTCATTTTCATTCAGACTGCTTTTGTTGTTTTTGCTGTTGATGGTAAGCTCAGTAATTTATGCTCAGAAAAGTCGTCCGAAATTCAAAGTGATTGCTTTTTATACGGGCAAAAATGACCGTGCCCATGTGAGTTTTGTGCATGAAGCCAACCAGTGGTTCGCTGAAACTGCGAAACAATACCGGTTTTCATACGATTCAACCAATAATTGGAGCAACATGAATAAAGAATTTCTGGCTAAATATGATGTTGTCCTTTTTCTGGATACACGTCCAGACAAGCCAGAACAAAGGGTTGCATTTGAGCAATATATGAAGGATGGAGGGGCGTGGATCGGATTTCATTTTGCAGCTTTTGCACTTACACCATCTGATTTTCCCCAGAATTGGAATTGGTACCATAACGAATTTTTGGGTTCCGGCGAATATAAAGGGAATACCTGGCGACCAACTCCAGCTATTCTGCGGGTTGAAAATCGGAAACATCCGGCCATGAAACATTTGCCTGTCATATTTAAAGCTTCACCAAACGAATGGTATAGTTGGCAAAATGATTTGCGCAAAAATTCTGACATTGAAGTGTTAGTTTCAGTAGATACATCCAGTTTCCCGCTTGGAACCGGGCCCAAACTATGGGAGATTTGGCACAGCGGCGATTACCCGGTGGTGTGGACCAACAAGAAATACCGGATGCTCTATGTTAATATGGGTCATAACGACATTGACTATGACGGAGGTACCAATAAGGAGCTTTCTTTCACTTTTACCAATCCTGTTCAGGATAAAATGGTGATTGATGCACTCCAATGGCTGGGAAAAGGAAGGCGGTAATTTGCAGATTCGATATTTGACGGATGCAGAGCGCAATGATTTTTGGCCATACGGCTTTGAAAGGGTTATAACGCACAAATGGGAACGACCCTTTCGAGTTGTTCCCATTTCGTCTCGGGTAAATCGCTTCACTTTTGACGTCAGGCTACGGTTATCATGGTTGGCTGCATTTGCATCTGCCTCCTGCTTGCGCAATTGGCTTTTGTTTTTGTAACCCATCGCTTTTAGATTTTGCCTTTTACAGCATCACCCTCCGGCTGTCCCTTCGGCTTTCCTTGCAGTCAGCCTTCCCGGACGGAGTGTTTTCCAGAATTCAACTTGGTGCATCTCTTGCGATCAGTACTTCTGCTGGATGGAACATTTCCGGCTTTTCAGCTTTCATATTCCCCGGAATAGTTCAAGAAACTTGCGCCTCAATTATTTTCCGGTCTTTAACTCAACCTTCTAATGAACGACTAGCGTTTTTTCGGATTGACTGAACGAGTAAGATTTCTCTTTTCGTCCAACCTCTGACTCTTCTGTCGCGCAAA
The DNA here is from genome assembly GCA_025363795.1 of Mariniphaga sp. Taxonomy (GTDB): domain Bacteria; phylum Bacteroidota; class Bacteroidia; order Bacteroidales; family Prolixibacteraceae; genus JAAFHB01. Next base: position 9,510 of record JANYLE010000065.1, read on the forward strand.
CCCGGAGGTCTGAATGAGTTGGTTCTTTACTCAGCTAAGAGTCTTTCGCCGCCTCCACTACTTCAGAGTAACCTTTTATCGCTTACCTGATATTTCAAATATACACCACGAACTACCCCTGATGCAACTATTTTTAGCTTTTTGTATAAACTAAGTATTAACCT
>JANYLE010000481.1 GCA_025363795.1 Mariniphaga sp.
ATTTAAGAATTTTAGGCACTGCTTATGCCCAGGTCAATTTCTTTAAAGACTTCAGCTTTAAAACGCTTATGGGTGTTGACTATATCAGTTCAAGGATTCAGGACCGTACTTTAAGAAACCCTGAATTTGCTGAAGCCATTGCAGCCGATGCACTTTCTCAAACCTATAACGGAACCATGCAGTGGAACTGGTCAAATACGCTTAATTTCAAAAAGAAATTTGCTGATGTCCACAATGTAAATGTTCTTGTAGGCTCCGAAGCCGTGAATTTTAAATATGATAACCTCGTTGGCAGCAGATCTACTTACGCCTTTACGAGTACGGATTATATGATATTAAATTCAGGTCAGGCAGACCAGGCATCATCCGGTTATTTTGATGAATCGAGGACATTCTCTTATTTCGGCAGGGTTAACTACGATTATAAGGGCAAGTATCTTTTGGAAGGTGTTGTTCGTCGTGATGCATCAAGCCGTTTTAACAAAGCGAACCGTTGGGGTACATTCCCTGCATTTTCTGCTGGATGGAGGGTATCTGAAGAAGCATTTATGAAAGATGTTACGTGGATCAATGATTTAAAATTGCGCGCTGGCTGGGGTAAAACCGGTAATGACAATGTTGGAGGTTATTACAATTCATACAGTACTTACCGTGCCAGTATCGATGAATCATTCTATGCAATTTCAGGTTCTCCTGCTAAGTCTGATGCTGGTTTCCATTATTACAAATTAGGTAATCCTGATGGCAAATGGGAAGCAAATGCAACAACTAACTTAGGTATCGATGCAACATTCTTAGGTAAAAGTTTGGAAGTCAACCTTGACGTATATCAAAAGGTAACAACCGATATGTTATATAATCAGCAATTGCCTTCAACATGGGGTTATTTGGTGCTTCCTGCCGTGAATATTGGTGAGATGAAGAATACAGGTTTTGATCTGATGTTAACTTACCACGGAAAAGTTGGTAATGATTTCAAATTCGATGTAAGGGGCAATATCTCTCATTACAAAAACGAAGTTGTTAAACTTAATACCAATCCAAACGAGAAACTTTATGGTCCTCAGTTGAGGCAGATTGATTATACAGTTAGTATGGCCGGACAGCCAATTTCCTCTTTCTACGGATATGTTGTTGAAGGAATATTTAATACCGCTGCAGAAGTTGCTGCTCATCCTAAATATAATCCTGATGTAAATGGAAATGATTCTTACAGTAAACCAGGTGTGTTTGCATACAAAGATATATCCGGTCCGGCAGGTGTTCCTGATGGTAAAATTACCAGTGCTGACCGTACGATCATCGGTAGTCCACACCCAGATTTTACTTATGGTCTGAACCTTGACTTTTCCTATAAAAACTGGGATATGACGATGTTCTTCCAGGGCTCACAGGGCAATAAATTAATCAACTATGTAAATCGTTGGACTAAATTCAATAATTTCTCAGGAAACAGGGATGTCACACGTCTTACTGAATCGTGGACTGCTGAAAGGTATGCAAATGGAAGCAAAATTTCTATGCCTATGGCTATCCTTGACGATGCAGTAATGCAACAAAACTCCACTTTCTTTGTTGAAGACGGTTCATATCTACGTATGAAAAACCTTCAAATTGGTTACTCTTTGCCAGCTGCGCTTACAACAAGACTAAAAATAGAACATTTAAGAGTTTACGTGCAGGCTACTAATCTTTTCACCATTACCAAGTATTCAGGTCTTGATCCTGAAATTCGCATGACTCAGTCAAATGCTGACCGGGGAATGGGTATTGACGAAGGTGTCTATCCAACGTCACGGATCTTTATGGTTGGTATTAATTTAAATCTGTAATTAATTGAAAAAATGTCGATTATGAAAAAAATAATTTATAGTGCGCTTGCAATCATGTCAGGCTTATTTTATGGCTGTTCAAGCAACTGGCTGGAAATAAAGCCTAAGGGAGAGGCTGATATCATAGCAATCCAATCCGCGCAAGGTGTCAATGTTTTATTGATTGGTGCTTACGCAGTTGTAGATGGAACTCACAGGAACTACGGTGATGGAGCTGTTTGGGCCAGTGCTGTTTCCAACTGGGTCTGGGGAGGCGTTGCATCCGATGATGCTTATAAAGGATCAAACTATGGTGACCAATCTACCATTAATCCTATTGAAGGATTCTACGCAGATGCAAATAATGGATATGTAATCAACCATTGGTTTCCATTATATGATGGTGTTTTAAGAGCAAATGATGTTCTTAAAGCTCTTCCTCTTGCTGCTGATATGAAAGATGCTGATAAAAAGCTGGCTGAAGCCCAGGCTAAATTCCTCCGGGCACATTTCTATGTTGAGTTGACCAGGGTTCACGGAAAAGTTCCATATATTGACGAAAAAACCGTAAATCCTTCAGTAGTTCCTAATGATCACCTGCTTTGGCCTGAAATTGAAGCAGATTTGACATTTGCTGCTGCTAATCTTCCTGCAACTTGGAGTGATAAAGGTCGTGCAACAAAATGGGCAGCCAAAACTTACCTTGGATATGTTTATATGTTCGAAAAGAAATATGACTTGGCGAAGGCTCAATTGGATGACGTTTATACGAATGGCGGTTTTACACTGATGCCAAGTTTTGAACGGAATTTTATGATCGCTGATAGAAATAACACCGAATCAATTTTTGAGATTCAATATGCAGTTAATGACGGCTCAAACGGTTCAGGAAATGGTGGCTGGGGTGATGCATTGAATTATCCTTATGGTCATACTGGTACATGTTGCGGTTTTTATCAACCTTCACATAGTTTGGTAGCAGCTTATCGCACTGATGCAACGACAGGACTTCCGCTCCTTGATGAAACATATACTGTTGCGTCGATGTTGCCTTATGATCCAACTGGTAAAACCGTTAAAACCTACGCTAACCCAGTTGATCCACGTCTTGACCATACTGTTGGACGTCCAGGTATACCTTATTTGGATTGGGGAGTACAAGACGGTGCTACCTGGGTTCGTGATCTATCGAATGGTGGTCCTTACCTGAACAAGAAGAATATGTTCAAACAGTCAGAAAAATCTATGGCAACTTCGACTGGTTGGGCAACTGGTGTAAATGCCAATAACTTCCGTAAATTCCGTAAAGCACATGTTATTCTCTGGTTGGCAGAGTGTGAGGCTCAGGCAGGAAATCTTGCCAGGGCTACCTCTTTGGTTAATGAGATCCGTAACAGGGCTAAAGCTTCTAATGTGGTTAAACTTGCCGATGGAACACCGGCTGCTAATTACAAAGTAGAACCTTATGCAACTACTTTTGCTTCAAAGGATTATGCACTCAAGGCTATCAAAGCTGAAAACCGTATGGAATTTGCCATGGAAGGTATGCGATTCTTCGAATTGGTACGTTGGGGTGATGCAGCAGCTGTCTTGAATAATTATCTACCTGTTGATGGGACACAAATTGGAGCACTTGCTGGCAAAAAATTTGTTGCAGGTCAGCACGAAATATGGCCTATTCCACAACAACAGATTGATATGTCACTTGATGCTACGGGTAAAAAAGTTCTTACACAAAACCCAGGCTATTAATTTATTGGTTTAAAAGAATAAAATAGAGAAGCTGTCCGATTGGACAGCTTCTTTTTTTTGGCAGGCTCGTTAAGTAACCAAGCTTGGTTCCCTGATGTGTTAATGCTTCATCGAAAAGCGGCAAAACTGGAAATATTTGGTCTCCGTTCACTATTTCGATAGAAATCTATTTTGTAACTTGCACATAATATAAACGACTTCCCATGATTATCCCTAAATTGTATTTCTTGTTTTTTTTGATTCTGCCTATGTTTGCTTTTAGTCAGAATTCTGAGATTGCCCATTTAAAAACCGACCATCAGACGACTCCACTTGGATGCGACAATAAAATTCCGGAGTTCAGCTGGATTTTGCAATCGGCTGAAAGAGGAACAACACAAACAGCCTATGAGATTCTGGTTGGCAATGATCAGAAAAAATTAGAAGCGGGAGTTGGAAATAACTGGCAAACAGGGAAGATTTCAAGTTCAGCTACTTTTGGAATTAAGTACCTTGGCAAGCCGTTGCAATCGTTCTTAAAATATTTTTGGAAAGTAAGGTATTGGGATCAAAACGGAAATGTATCGGAATGGAGTCCGGTTAGTTGGTTCGAAACGTCTATGATGAATTCCACGGACTGGAAAGCGAAATGGATTTCAAATCAGCGACCTTTGCCTTTAAAGGATGAAGATTTTTACAAAGAAACGCCCAACCCGTTACTCAGAAAAGAAATTGACATCAAAAAGGATATACGGTCAGCGCGTCTGTATATTACCGGGCTGGGTTATTCTGTTGCTTATCTGAATGGGCGACGAGTTGGTGATCATATGTTGGATATGCCCTGGACACAATTCGACAAACAAGTGATGTACAATACTTTTGATGTTACGCCAATGCTACGGAAAGGGAAAAATGCCATTGGTGTTATGCTCGGTAATGGTTGGTATAATCCCATGCCGATCAAACTTTTTCGGACATGGAACCTGCGCAATACACTTACTGTGGGGAAACCGTGTCTTAAGGCACAGCTGCTCATCACTTTTATGGATGGCTCAACTCAAACCATTCTGACGGACGAAAACTGGAGTTGTGGTGATGGCCCCATATTGAAAAACAGTGTGTACCTTGGCGAATTGTATGATGCGAGACTGGAACAAAAAGGGTGGAAAGAGCCCGGATTTAAAGTTGATAACTGGCAAAAAGCAACCATTTTACCCGGACCAAAAGGGATCTTAATTGCACGTTATATTCCACCGGTTCGAATTACTAAAATACTGAAACCTTTGAAAATGACGGAACCCAAACCGGGTGTTTTCCTGTTCGATCTGGGTCAGAACTTTGCCGGAGTTCCCCGTTTAAAGGTCAAAGGCCCAGCGGGAACGACAGTAACTTTGCGAGGTGGAGAAGATATTCATGCAGATGGGACACTTAATTTTTTAACAGTAATTACCGGCCAATTAAAGGCGATGTGGAACCTGAATGGTGGTCCGGGGGCTCCCGACAATCCGATGATGGTCAATACTTACATTCTTAAGGGCGATGGAGATGAGATCTTTACTCCTGAGTTTACTTTTTCTGGTTTCAGGTATCTTGAAGTAACAGGCTTTCCCGGAAAACCCGATTTGAATTCGGTGGAGGGTTTACGGATGAATACCGATCTTCAGGAAACCGGCTCATTTGAATGTTCCAATGAAATGTTTAATCAGATTCAGAAAATGACCAAATGGACTTTCCTAAGCAATGTATTCAGTGTTCAAAGTGATTGCCCTGCCCGTGAAAAACTTGGATATGGCGCCGATATGGTTGCCACCTCCGAAGCTTTTAGTTATAACTTTGACATGAGTAATTTCTATCGCAAGGTGGTACAGGACTTTGTAAACGACGTTCGCCCTAATGGCGGAATGTCTGAGATTGCTCCGAACGTCGGCATAAATGATCAGGGAATGGGTGGTGAAACGGGATCTCCGGGCTGGCAACTCGCTTTCCCCTTCGGAATGAAGTTATTGCATGATTACTATGGTGACATCACGACGGCAGAGAAAAACTACGAAGTGCTTAAAAAACAAATAGACTTCATGCATTCAGTGACTCCGGATTATATTGTCATAAATGATATCGGTGATCATGAAAGTATTGACAAAAAGCCGATTTCTCTTTCGGCCACTGCATTTTACTATCATCATGTCATTATCCTTGAAGAATTTGCAGCACTACTGAATAAAAAGGAAGACGCCATTAAATACCAGAAACTTGCTGACGATATTAAGATTGCCTTTATAAAAACCTTCTTGAAACCAGGTACAGGAGTTTTCGATTCAGGCACTCAGGCAGCGCAATTAATAGCCCTTAATTATAACCTTGTTCCGGAGAAGGAAAAGAATGCTGCTGTCGATCGTTTGCTACTCGAAATCTACGATAAACACAAAGGTCATTTATCAACAGGAATATTTGCCACCAAATTTATGTTTGATTTTTTCCGGCAGCAAAACCGGAATGATGTGGCTTATATTATTGCTAATCAGCGCAGTTTTCCGGGCTGGGGTAATATGATCGCCCACGGAGCTACCACTTTGTACGAAACCTGGGCTTATCCCGATACAATTTGCTCTCAGAATCATCCGATGTTTGGGTCGATTTCCGAATGGTACTTCAAATCATTGCTTGGAATCAACAGCAAAGCCCCCGGGTTCACAAAATTTGAGATTAAACCACAACCTGCGGGAGATTTATTGTGGGCAAAAGGCCATTACGATGCAATAATAGGGCGAATTTCGAGCGAGTGGAAAATTGAGGGTTCCCATTTTTACCTAAAAGTGAGTATTCCTGCAAATACCACTGCATCAGTTTATATCCCTTCACTTCCCGGAAAAACGGTTTTGGAAGGCAACCAACCTGCAATAATTGCTAAAGGTCTTATATTTAAGGAATATGCCGACGGTTATGCCATATTTGAAGCTGGATCAGGTAATTATGCCTTTGAATCTGTTTATCAAAAATAGAATACGAATATCAGGAAACAAAAGACGCAGTTGAAAAGTCTCCCGGAATAGGTGTGAATTGTATTATTATAATTTAACTATTTTTTAAGTCAGAGTGCAAGAAACTCCCCGTTTAGGCGTGAGATGTGAGAACTATGTAATATTAGTTCAAACTTATATAACACATATCACTTGATAAACCTACATCTTTGCAGTGTATTTATTTGATTATTAAAGAAATGATAGATCTTAGCTCGAAATAAGTTGTTTTTGAGTAAACGCTTTGAAGGAATAAAATAATCGTTTCAAATAATTTTTATTAAAATTTGTTTAATTATGAAGACACTGAATTTTTTAGTCCTTGCATTTTTCGTTTCAATGCTTTGGACTTCATGTAGTAAAGACAACAATTCATCAGGAACAAAAACGACAACTCATGCAAATGTAAGATTGACTGATGCTCCTGGAAATTTTCAGGAAGTTAATGTTGACCTCACGGGTGTTGAATTCCAAGTTAATGATGGTGCCATTGTTAATCTTAGTGTAAAAGCTGGGATCTACAATCTACTTGATTTTGTAAATGGAATCGATACGCTTATTGCCAGTGCTGAAGTTCCTTCTGGAACACTTTCACAGGTTCGTTTAATCCTCGGGCCAAACAATACAGTGAAGGTTGATGGTGTTGTTTATCCTCTGTCTACGCCCAGTGCAATGCAGTCTGGACTTAAGCTAAATGTGAACAGCACATTAACACCGGAAGTAGACTATATGTTACTACTTGACTTTGATGCCAACCAATCTATCGTGAAGACAGGAAATGGTACCTACCAGCTTAAACCGGTTATCAGAGCTATTAATGTTGCTACAGGCGGTTCTATTAAAGGCAATATCTCTACAACATTAGCATTGCCTGCAATGGTAAGTGTTACGGATGGTGTCAATATCTATACCACAGTTACGGATGCGACCGGGAATTTCCTGATCAAAGGTATTCCAGTAGGAACGTATACTGTCACAATTACCCCGTTAGCTCCATTTGTTGTTTCAGTAACTACGAATGTTAATGTAACGGTTGCCAATGTGACTCAAATGGCTGTAATAGCTTTCTAAGAATGATCATAGTTTGCAATTTTTTAAGAATTGTGGAGTCCTGGAATAGGTAGACATTCATTCAAATTGCACCTGAAATTAATGACCTCAAACATCTAAAAATGTTTGAGGTCATTTTTGTTTAAACTGTCGCCGTTTTCTGACATTGCGATATTCAGATTAACAGAATTTATAATGTATTTATTTCATTTTGTTGACCAGAATGAATCGTACTGATTTCTGCTGAAATAAGTTTTAAAATTTTAGTAATTAGGGAAGGAGAATTAATAAAGTAAGTTGATTGTTGGGCTTTAATCTTTAGATACTATTTTGAAAATTAGGTGTCTAAATTGATTTGTAAATTAAATAAATTCCAGTGATTTGACTTAAAATCATTCTTAATTAAATGGTGAAGGATTTCGAAAATATACTGATCTTAAAAAATAAGGATGTTAATAAATGTTTAACTTTGAGAAAATCTCAAGCCATGAAAAGTGAATACAAAAATACGCCTGAATCTGCTTCACTTCGTTTGAAAGCTGAAGCGAAATTATTTAGGTCTCATTTTTCAAAAACGGGTCCCCTCATCGAAGCCGATGTTCATAAACTTCTCCATGAATATGAAGTCCACATGATCGAACTGGAAATGCAGAATGAGGAACTGCGATTGGTTGCTGATAAAGCATCAATTGCATCTGCACTTTACGATTTTGCTCCTGCAGGATATTTTGCGCTCAATTGCAGTGGTACAATCTCTCAGCTAAACCTTAGCGGTGCCAAACTGATAGGTAAGGATCGTTCTTCATTGTTAAACAAAAACTTCAGGCAATTTATCAGCCCTGATACGCAACCCTTTTTCGATGACTTTTTCATAAAGGTATTTGCAACCAATACCAAACAAGTGTGCGAAGTAAGCCTGAAAATCGGGAGGAATCCTGTAATATATGTGCGTTTGGAAGGGTATGCATCTGAAAATGATGTTATTTGCCTGTTAGCCGTCGTTGATATTACTGATCGAATTGAGATCACCGAATCTCTTCGTAAAGTTGAAGAACGCTATCAGTTATTATTTGACACCAGCCTTGATGCCATTTTGCTCACCTCACCTGATGGAAGTATTCTTGATGTCAATCCTTCCGGATGTAAAATATTTGAACGGACTTTAGCAGAATTAAAACAAATTGGACGATCAGGTATTATTGATTCCTCTGACCCTCGGTTTATCGCTGCGCTGGAGGAAAGACGTCGTACCGGAAAATTCACAGGTGAACTTACATTTATTCGTAAAGACGGCACAAAATTCCCCGGAGAGTTATCTTCAAATGTTTTTAATGACAAAAACGGGATATTAAGGACAAGCATGAATATACGTGACATTACCAGGCGGAAACAAGCTGAGATGACATCACGCGAAAGTGAAGAGCGTTATCGTCATGTGGTAGAACAATCACCGAATGGCATCGCAATTTCTCAGGACGGTAAATTAGTCTTCTTGAATTTATCTGCAAAGTCCATGCTTGGCGGTGCGGATGACCAGGAACTTGTAGGGAAACCAATCCTATCATTTGTACATCCGGAATCCAGGGATAAAGTCCTTAAAATGATTGAACTGGTGGCTAATGGGATTTCTGTTCTCCCTTTAGAAGAAAAACTAATTCGACTCGACGGAAGTTTTTTTATTGCTGAGATAATTGTGCTGGCAATTTCCTTTAATGGCAGACGTGCCGGACATATCATTATCAGGGATATTACTGAACGCAGGCATATTGAGGATCGTCTTAAACTAAGTGAAGTCTTTATGCGGGAACTCAATGTCAGTAAGGACAAGTTTTTCTCCATCATAGCTCATGATCTGAAGACCCCATTCAGTGCAATAATTGGATTCAGTAATATACTGGTGGACCAGATCCGCAGTAAAGACTATGACGGTATTGAAGAATATGCCGATATCATTAAAAATTCCTCGATACGAGCAATGTCCTTATTGATGAATTTGTACCAATGGACACGTTCACAAACCGGAAGCATGGAGTTTAACCCTGAAACAATCGAAATCGTTTCATTGATCAAAGAAGTAACTGAATTAGCAAACGACTCTGCACGACAAAAATCGATAACGATATTAACTGAATTACCGCAAACCCTGCATGTATTTGCCGATAAAGATATGATCAGTACAATATTGAGAAATCTTATTTCTAATGCTGTTAAATTTACTAATTTAGGTGGAAAAATTATAATTTCAGCTAAACAAAACCGGACGGAATTGAT
>JANYLE010000085.1 GCA_025363795.1 Mariniphaga sp.
TGCTTGGACCCATGAGGCAGCAATACCGCCATACCGGTAACCATCGAATAGCCAACCGGCACATTTGTTGATCACAACAGCGCCGAGTGCACCGGCCATCCCGCCAATGCCAATCACACTGCCCACCGCTTTTTTAGGAAACATATTCGAAACGGTCGTGAAAATATTGGCCGACCAGGCCTGATGCGCAGCCGTTCCGACACCTATAATAATTACCGGAAACCAGAAGCTGATGCTGCCAAAATATTGTGCGCTTAAAACAAGTAAAGGGAACAAGGCAATGGTCAACATGGCTTTCATGCGTGCGGCATAAGGTTCGTAACCCTTGCGGATATAGTACATGGGAAACCAGCCGCCACCTACGCTGCCAATGGTTGACATTGTATAGAGGACAGCCAAAGGAAAAGCGACGTCCATTCCTGTCATACCATATTGCGCTTTCAGATAAGCAGGCAACCAAAACAGAAAGAACCACCAGACGCCGTCGGTCATTGCCTTGCCAAAACTAAAGGCCCAGGTTTGTTTATATTTTAAAAGCTCAATCCACGATACTTTTTCTTCCTTTGAATCAATGGTGCTTACTTCTACATCTTTATCGGAATGAATGTAGGCAAATTCAGTTTCTTTGATTCTTTTACTGCGGGCAGGTACTTCATACAACCAAAACCAGAAGACCAGCCATAAGAATCCGATCCCCCCGATGATGAGGAAAGCGGCTTCCCATCCCAGGTGATCCGCAATCCATGGAACTGTGATTGGCGCCAGAATTGCCCCAATGTTTGCACCTGAATTAAAAATCCCTGTAGCCAATGCACGCTCTTTCTTTGGAAACCATTCGGCCACAGTTTTGATCGCTGCCGGGAAGTTCCCCGCCTCTCCAAAACCCAATACACCGCGGGCAAACATAAATCCACCAGTGCTTTTTGCAAGCGCGTGAATCATTGCACCGACAGACCAGATCGTCAGTGACAGCGCGTACCCTAGTTTTGTTCCAAGCCAGTCAATGAGCCGTCCGGCGAAGACCATGGAAATTGCATATACAAATTGGAAAACAGAAACGATATTGGCATAATCTGAATCGCTCCAGTTAAATTGGACTTCGAGGCGGTCTTTGAGAAGACTGAGCACCTGCCTGTCGAGGTAGTTTACGGTAGTGGCGAAAAACAGGAGGCCGCAAATCGTCCACCTGTATTTCCCCAATGTCTGGTTAATTTGATTCATTAAATCTATTTTATTGGTTTGTGATGACTAAACTATGCCCGAAGTTTCCTGATGATGGCGAGTGCTTCGCTGCATTTATCGGTGATTGCCTGGTAATTTCCGGCTTCAATAACATCTTTGGGAAATAATTGCGATCCCATACCCACACAATGAACGCCTGCTTTAAACCATCCTTTCAGGTTGGCTTCGTCGGGTGAAACGCCACCTGTTGGCATGATACTCGCCCACGGCATAGGTCCTTTTACTCCTGAAACAAAATCGGGACCACCGACAGACGAACCCGGGAAGATCTTTACGACTTCAGCACCCAGTTCATGCGCCCTGTTGATTTCGGTCACGGAACCGCAACCCGGACTCCAGGCAATTTTTCGGCGGTTGCAAACTTTGGCCATATCTTCATCGATAAGCGGCGAAACAATAAAGTTTGTTCCGATCTGGATATATAAGGATGCAGTTCCCTGGTCGATGACCGAACCAACACCCATAATCATTTCAGGACATGCTTTAATTGCCCATTTGTTGATTTCATTAAAAACTTCGTGGGCGAAATCACCCCGGTTTGTAAATTCAAAAACCCGGATGCCACCATCGTAACAGGCTTTTACTACATTTTTGCAAACCTCAGCATCCTTGTGGTAGAATACCGGAATCATTCCGGTCTCTTTCATTTTTAATGCTACTTCTATTCGTGTAAATCGTGCCATTAATCAATTGTGAATTATGAATTTTAAATTATGAATTATGAGTTACCGTGCGACGCGGCCGGAAGCGTCTCCGCCCATGAGCTTGATCACTTCGTCGACTGTAACCAAATTGTAATCGCCATAAATCGTATGCTTGAGGCATGAAGCGGCAACAGCAAAATTCAATGCTTTCTGATCGTTTTCAGGCCAGGTGATTAAACCGTAAATCAAACCGCCCATGAATGAATCACCACCGCCGACACGGTCAACGATGTGCGTAATCTGGTAGGTTGGCGCATCGAAAAGCGTTTTCCCATCCCAAAGAACACCCGTCCAGGTGTTATGACTTGCACTTACAGAACCACGCAAAGTTGTAATTACCTTTTTTACCCGTGGAAATTTGGCGATAATTTGTTTTGAAACAGATTCGTAAGCAGCAGCTGAAACATGTCCCGAAGTAACATCTACCCCTTCAGGTTTAATACCCAATACCATTTCGGCATCTTCCTCGTTTCCGAGAACGACGTCACATCCGCCAACTAAAACAGACATGACCTCTTTTGCACTCTTGCCGTATTTCCAAAGTTTATTGCGATAGTTAAGATCGCACGAAACCGTGATCCCTTTTTCGTTGGCTTTTTTAATCCCTTCGGCCAAAACATCTGCTGCGCCTTGAGAAATAGCTGGCGTAATACCCGTCCAGTGAAACCAGCCAACGCCTTCAAAAACGTGATCCCAATTGATCATCCCGGGTAGAATATCGCAGATTGCCGAATGGGCACGATCGTAAACAACTTTCGAACCGCGGCTTACCGCACCACTCTCAAGGTAATAGATACCCAAACGTTCGCCACCCCAAATGATGTTATCGACGCCGACGCCATATTTGCGTAAATCCATCAGGCATGCTTCGCCAATATCATTCTTCGGTAAACGGGTCACAAAATCAACCGGAAGTCCATAATTAGCGAGCGATATGGCTACATTAGCCTCACCGCCACCAAATGTTGCAGTGTATTCTGTTGCCTGGCTGAATCGCAGGTAACCCGGAGTCGCCAAACGCAACATGATTTCTCCGAATGTAACAATCTTCTTATTCATAATCAAACCGTTGAAATACTACTTATAAAAATATCTTATTTAAGAAATGATCTCGTGCAATCGATTGCAATATCGGAATATTTCTCCATTTACCCAATCAAAAACTGATGGGTTAAAAACGGAAATACCGTTCAGCGTTATTATAGGAGATGTCCTCCACAATTTGTCCCAGAAAGTCCATATCAGTAGGGATTTCACCGTTTTCAACATCATTACCCAGCAGGTTACAAAGTATCCGGCGGAAATACTCATGACGTGAATACGAGAGAAAACTCCTCGAATCGGTCAACATCCCGACAAAGCGGCTGAGTAACCCCTGGTTTGATAAGGTATTCATCTGGTTCGTCATGCCATCTTTCTGATCGAGGAACCACCAACCCGAACCCCATTGGATTTTCCCGGGTTCAGATCCATCCTGATAATTACCAATCATGGTCGCCATCACCTCATTGTCGCAAGGATTTAAATTATAGAGAATCGTCCGGGTAAGTTTCTTGTCGTATTCGAGCCGGTCGAGGAACTTCGACAAAGCAACTGCAACCGGAAAATTGCCGATTGAATCAAAACCTTTATCGGCACCTACAGCTTCAAACATGCGGGTATTCGTGTTTCGCAATGCGCCGAGGTGGTATTGCTGTGTCCAGTTGCGGGAATGATCCATTACGGCAAATTCATAAAGCATAGCGGATTTGAATTTCAATACGTCGTCTGCAGATGGGGTCTGCCCCGCACGAATCCGATCAAAAATTGATTTGATTTCGGCTGTGGTATAAGCGGCAGCATAGATTGTCTCCAAACCGTGGTCAGATAACCTGCAGCCATTTTCATGGAAAAACAGGTGCCGTTTTTCGATGGCTTCCATAAAGTTATCGAATGAACCAATTGAAATGCCGGCAGCAGCTTCCAACAGACCTACATAAGCATTAAACACTTTAGGATCTTCAATGGCCATTGCTTTATCTGGTCTCCACGCCGGAATTACCTTTACTTCGAATCCGCTCTCCTTAATACTTAGATGGTATTCAAGCGTATCCACGGGATCATCTGTTGTGCAGATCACCTTGACATTTGCTTTACGGATGATACCCCGGCACGAAAAATCTTTGGTATGCAACAATGCATTACAGGTATCCCAAATCTGACGGGCACTTGAGGGACTCAATTCGGTCTTTATCCCAAAAGGACGAAGCAATTCAAGATGTGTCCAGTGATAGAGCGGGTTTCGCAAAGTGTATGGAGCGGTTTCGGCCCATTTCTGAAATTTTTCCCAGTCACTGGCATCACCTGTACAAAACTTTTCAGCCACACCGTTGGCGCGCATAGCTCTCCATTTGTAATGATCTCCGTGAAGCCAGATCTCAGCCATGTTATTAAACCTACGATCTTCAGCAATCTCCTTTGGTGATATATGGCAGTGATAATCAAAAATAGGCATCCCCGCAGCATTCTCATGATACAAGCGTTGCGCAGTCTCGGAGTGGAGCAGAAAATCCTCATCCATAAATGGTTTCATAATTCTTCTATGTTAAAAGTATATTATTAAATTTTAGGTAAAGCGGTTTAGGCTGTAGGCTTATGACTGTAGGCTTATGACTATAGACTTTAGACTGTAGGCTGTTGTCATTTGAATTGAAATTAGTTATAGATTCTTATTCCTACCTTAAGTCTAATTGCCTTAAGTCTAATTACCTAAAGCCTATTACCCTAAAGTCTAATCACCTAAATCCTAAACGCCTTAAGTCTATTCCCCTAAATCCTAAACACCTAATGCCTAATTCCCTAAATCCTAAACCCCTAATTCAAAAAGCCTTTTCAAATGGCGGTCAAACAGATTCTCCTCGACGCAACTTCCGACAAGGTCGTGGTGCTTTTCGAGTAAACCTGTATATACGGTTCCGCTTTCGGCAGCTATTTTGTAACCGACATGAATTAACTGTCTGAAATTTGGGTTGTAATCAGGATGACCAGGTATGTGCCTCAGTGTATTGGCAAATTTCTTACTATCCCATTGGTCAACTTCAGATGCAGATGGCAATTGATCTTGTTTAATATCAATTACATCAGCATAGGGCGCGCACAATTCTTCCTGACGATCTAATGCGCTTTTATAGAATTGTTTTGCCAGTTCAAGCGCCTGACCACCTGCAAGCGCTAACCCAATCACCTCTTCAAGCCAGGTTGTACCAGCAGTTTTTACATGAATACCTTTGTCGTACTTCTTAATAACCCTTGCTATTACAGGATAAATCGAAAACTTGTCCGATCCTGAATGGATGCTGAGCTTCAGATTATCAGGTAAGCCAAATTCCTTTACTGCGTAATCAATGACAAGCACATCCTCTTCAAATTCGCGAGAGAATTGTGCCACATCACCCACATAATCGACACCTTTATTGAAACGGCCCGTAAATTTAGGGGCGATGGTCTGCACCGGAATACCTTGTTCTGCAATCATTTTCAAAATGAAAAACATTTCAACCGGCGTTTGAGGAGATTCCACCTCATCCATCGAGACCTCGGTCACAAAACTATCTGCGCCTTTTTGTTCTTTAATGAAATTGTAAATCTTACCAGCTTCGGCAATTGCTGCCAAAAATTTGTTGGCAATTGAAATAATATGCTGATCTGATACATTAATAACGTGTGCAATTCCCGGAATATTCAACGTCCCGGAATATTTTTTACATGAAGCTACAAAAGCGGTGATTTGCGCTTCGCTGGAAGCTGAACCGATTTTGCTGGCGACATCAAGCGTGAAAAAATCGGATGCAACGAGGAATCCCTGTACATTTGAAAGATTAATATGGTCTGCATCGACAAAATAGTTACCGTTATAAGCTAAAGTCCTGACTGCCGCATCGGCTTCAATCCTTGTATCTTCGGGTTTTGAATGGATATAGGAATGCTCTCTGTTCGATTTATTCCACACCGGAACGACATCAATTCCGGCAGCAGCTGCTCTTACTATTGCCCTCAACTGAGCCTCACCCTGATGCCCAAACCTGTCACCAATGCCGAAACTGTATTTTCCAATTTTCATGCTATAATTATTTAATGATTAGTCAATTATTAACACCTTTATTCAAATCTGCAGCAATTATTTTGACAATCTTGTTAAAGCAATTCCTTTAATATAACTCAATCTAAATCAATCAGAACCTAATTTTAGTATTGTCTGAATTCACTTAAAGTTTTTTCTGTAAGGATTAACTCTCAGATGCAATCAATTCTGACAATGCGAAATATTGAGCAGGATCCAAACAATTTAAAATAAATCAAGACACAATATATCAACATGATAAAGAACAACTAAATAGTTCCGTGTTCGTTCACGAAGATAAATTCTTTTTATTAATGCTGCTATAGAAACCAGACTAAAATCGTCATTTATGTTTTTAAACATTTTTTTCCGTGTTCGCACACGATTTTAAAATAATCCTGTTAATTTTGTTCACAGACTTAAGCTAATACAACAGATTCAGGAATGAAACGAGTATTTTCGATAAACACAAATACGGATGAAGATCACACTGACGAGTTACATCCAACCTTTAAAATACAAATAATATTCGGATGAAAAAGAACATCAGAATAATGGATATTGCCGAGAAAGCCGGTGTTTCGATAGGAACAGTTGATCGGGTTCTCCACAAACGGGGTGAAGTATCGAACGAAACCAGGGATAAAATTCTTCAGATAATCAAGGATTTCGATTACCATCCAAATATTCTGGCAAGCTCGCTGGCATCAAAAAAAGTTATCACATTTGCTTCGCTTATCCCCTGGGCACCAGATAATGATGCGTTTTGGTCGAAACCACAGGAAGGGATCGAAAAGGCGATCAGTCAACTCAGCCAATATGGGATCAGGCTTGAACAATTTCATTTTCGAATGGAAAATCCTGAAACATTTACAATTGAAGCTGACAAAATATTGGAATTGTCCCCCGATGGAATCCTCATTGCACCATGGGCCAAACGTGAGTCATTAAAATTTACGCAGGAACTTGATCGGCGCGTTATTCCGTATGTATTCATTGATTCGAACCTGAAAGAGGCAAACCCGATCAGTTTTATCGTACAAAATTCTGTTCAAAGTGGCTATCTCGCAGCCAAACTGATTGATTACGGAATTGCTATAGAAAGCAATATCCTGATCATTCATATCACAAAAGATCTTCGGAATGCCAACCACTTGTTGCTTCGCGAGAAAGGATTTCTTGATTATTTCGAAACTGTTGGGCATAAAAAGCATGGGATAACAAAAATAGAAGTTCCGGCAAATGATGCGGAAATAGCCAATAAACTAAATGCATGTATTTTAGAGTTAAAAACTATCGGTGCAGTGTTTGTCACTAATTCGCGGGTACATCAGGTGGCTGGCTTCTTTGACCAATTTGAATCACGCCCCAAAATTATCGGGTATGACTTAATTCCCAAAAACATCGATTTGCTGTTGCTTAATAAAATTGATTTTCTCCTTAATCAGAAACCAGAATCCCAGGGGTATGTAGCAACCAATTTGTTGTTCGACAAGATCGTGAGAAAAGAAAAAATAAAAAGCACCAATTATACCTCTATTGACATCATCACGAAAGAAAATATTGAATATTATTCTTCAATATAAAACAATAAGACTTAATAATCAACACATTAAAATATATAAATAAATGAAAAAAATATCATTTGACGACCTAAACGGAAAAGTCTGCGTTATCACCGGAGGAGCCGGTGTTATTGGCATCTCTATTGTAAGAGCGCTTGCTTCAGTCGGAACCAAAGTAGCGATTGTTGACATCAACGAAAGCCTGGCAAAAGAGGTCGCTGCAGAGATTGCGAAAGAATTTGATACAGAAATCATCGGTGTAAAAGCCAATGTATTGGACAAAGAATCGTTGGAAAGTGCAAAAGCTGTGATTAATGCAAAGCTTGGACCTATCGATCTACTTATTAATGGTGCAGGTGGAAATTCACCGCAGGCCACAACTCAGTCAGAGCAGATTGAAGAATCAGATCTGGAAAACCTTGAAAAGACTTTTTACGGATTGCAGATGGAAGGATTCGACAAAGT
Organism: Mariniphaga sp.; assembly: GCA_025363795.1. Lineage (GTDB taxonomy): Bacteria > Bacteroidota > Bacteroidia > Bacteroidales > Prolixibacteraceae > JAAFHB01. The sequence continues at coordinate 8,076 of JANYLE010000085.1, forward strand.
ATTTGCGCTCAATTTTAAAGGAACGGTTCTGCCAAGTATGGTTTTCACAAGGGACATGCTGGTAAAAAAATCTGGTGTTGTATTGAATATCTCTTCGATGAACTCGTACCACCCTTTAACGAAAATACCTGCATACTCGGCGGCCAAGGCATCTATTAATAACTTTACTGAATGGCTGGCAGTTCATTTGGCTAAAGTTGGAATCAGGGTTAATGCAGTAGCACCCGGATTCTTCATTACCAATCAGAACCGTTTTCTGGTACTGGATGAAAAAACCGGCAATTACTCAGCC
>JANYLE010000122.1 GCA_025363795.1 Mariniphaga sp.
CATAACGATAATGGTGATTGCCGTTATTCTTGTTCATATTGGATGGGAAAAATCGAAGAAGGCCCGGACTGATATCGCCAGGTTTAAAATGATATCGATCTTCTTCCTGATTGCATTGATGATGTTGATTGCGGCTATTCCATGGAGCAGGCTATAAACCGTTCTATTTTCCTCAAAGATACAACCGTGATTAATTGAAATTTGTAGTTTTAATTCAATTGGTACAATAATCCGAACCGGAATCCGGATTCCATAAGGTGTTGCTGATAAGTCCCGGGTGAAAATGCCAACAGAGAATGAGCTTTAGTATAGGGGTTTACAAAAGCGGTAACTCCGCACTTAAATTTGTATTTTACTCCTATACCAAGGTTTGCTCCAATTCCGGTCTGGCTATCAATAGGCATTGAATTGCTTGCATCAACATCAAGGAATATTCCTCCGCTAATGAAAAAGAACCTGGCAAAATTTACCCTTACGGATGCCGGAATACTGATCAGTGAAAATTTTTCCCTGTGAGGCGGGTAGTCCATTCCAGGATAGACCATTGGGGTTATAATAATTTTGTGGTTCGAATATTCAACCCCTGTTTCAATGTCGAATGTTTTATTCAAAGAATACAGGTAATTGATCCCCAGGGCATAAAATTGATCTCCACGATAGCTTGCACCACCAATTAATTCCTGGGATCGGTAAACATCATTACTCCCAAAACCTGACCAGGAGATACCAAGCTGTCCTTTCGTTGTTGGAATTTCATCTTTCTGGGCAAAAGATGAGAGCGTTAGGACAAAAATAGAAATCAAGAGTAGTCCGGCATCTTTTTTCATAAGTAGCATTTTTTTCTTAAAAATATGTTTTCCTTATAGATACATTATTGGTATTCTGGGTTGCTTTACCGACCAATTTTATTCCTTTACAGGAAGGATATTGCACACCTTTCAGCTAACAAATCTCAATGACAACTCGGGGAATTGTCATTGAGATTGTATTAGTTCTTATTTTGCCTGTGAATTTAGGGCCCGGGTCCTAAACTTGAATTCAATATTGATGGAATCCCATTGAAACAAACTCCAGCACTTTGGGCAAAGCATCGCGCCAATAGGTCCAGTTATGAGCACCATCGCGTACGCGGAATTCATGTGCTATTCCTTTTTTGACCATTGCAATGTGGACCATGCAATTCCCTTCTGAGAGAAAATCATCATCCCCACTATCCATGTACCAGCGGACGGCTTTTTTCTGATCTTCCGGCATATTGTTGACGAGAACAAGCGCGCTCAAATTGTTGTAGTATTTCGAAATCTCTGCATCCGACACATCGGGATATTGTTTTTTAAGGCGTGTGCCGGCCTCTTCAATCGTAAGCGGACCAACCGAAGCACTTAGCGGACAAGCTGCCGAGAAAAGCTCGGGATGATGCAGTGCATACATAAATGTTCCGCCACCTCCCATTGATAAGCCTGAAATGGCACGGAATCGCTTTTCAGCTTTTACGCGGTACGTTTTTTCGATATAAGGCATAAACTCCTGAAAGAAAAAGTCTTCGTAATTCCAGTCACCTTTAATATCATTAAAATAACCCTTTCTCCCGGTATTGCCGTCGGGCATTACAATAATCATTTGAGTGGCCAATCCATCAATAACTGACTTGTCTGCAATCCGCAGAACTTCGCCAAACTGGACCCAGCCAGTCTGGTCGTCACCACTCCCGTGTAAAAGATAGAGAATTGGATAACTTCGCTCGGAGGTTTCATAACCTGCCGGGAGGTAAATCGCGAATTTGCGTTCGCTTTTGAGGATCTTACTGGTCATCGAAAGATTGTCAGATACTTTTCCACTTTGTGCCATGGCCATCAATGCGAAGGAGAGCAGACAGCCGATTAATGTTAGTTTTCTCATTGAATTTTACTTTGATTACTATTATTATTTATTGAGCTCATCTTTGGTGAGAGTCCGGGGATCATTGTAAAGCGTCCTTACCCCTTCGAGGGACTTATTCGTCCATGGAAAGCTGGCCCAACACATGAACCAAGACCATTGAGGCTGAGCCTTGAGAATCTCTGGCGTAGGCATTACTCCGACTTCTCCCAGTGCTATCAGTTTTCCCTTGCCTAGCTCAACTAATTGATCGTGATGAGATTGTTTATAGTCATTCTTGTAAACATCTGTTGCCAGCACATCGACATAGGCGGCACCAGGATAAAAAAGTTCATATGGATAAGCTTCATCTTTTGGCCAGTCGCGTGGGGCATTGGCATTCCAAACCCAGATCAGATTATTCAGGTGGTGATAATTTACAAAACGATCGTAAAGCATTTTCCAAAGTTTTTGTATTCCATCGGGACCTGGACGGTTGCCATACCAAAACCACATCCCATTCATTTCGTGGTAAGGGCGCCAAAGGACGGGGATATTGGCATCCTGAAGTTTCTTTAGAAATTCTGCCCGTTTGTCAATTTTGGCAAGCCACATGGCATGATATTTTGTTCCGGGTGTTATGATTTGTTTCCATTCATTGTCAGTTACCATCCCTTTCACGCTGCGCTGAAATCCCATACTGTCGTCATCAAAAGGCTTTACCTGGTGGTACATGATGGTAATGATCGAACCGCTTTTGTATTGGCGGATTACCTCATTCACAACATTATCGCTGAAATCAGAAATATCGGTTCCATAAATTGCCGGATATTTTCCCGTCATTGCCTTGATGCTGTCGGTTGATCTGACCAATTCGCTGGGGTAGTTGTGCTGTCCCGATAAGACAGATTTTCCTTTTAACTGATAAAGGTAGTTTAAAAGCGCCTTTGCTTCGTCGCTGGCATTATGATTTACCGGCTGAAAGGAGGTCTGTGCCGCAAGAGGGAAAAGAATATTGCAGGAAAGAATAAAACAGAGAAAAAGGAATTTCTTCATTATAAATTAATAAGTATTTAATGGGCTTTTAGCGAATGTATCAGTGATTCTCCTGACGATTCGTGATTATTCTGTATATTAATATTTTGGCAGCGACCATGGTTTCCGGTACACAGGTGTAATCAACTGGTTGGCTGCTTCGCTGTTGGTGAATTTATTCTTTGCGTCGTCCCAAAGCAAAACAGGTTCTCCGACACGCGCCGCAATATTGGCAATATGAACATGGAGGGCTGCTGCCCGACCGATTTCAGGGGTGCAGACCGGTGTATTCCTTGATTTGATACAATCAAGAAAATTCCTTGCATGCTCGCTATGTGATTCTTTACCTTCAGTGAACTTATACTCTTCGGCTTTTAATTTTTTTGATTTGTTGTCAAATTCAGGGTAGGCTGTCAGTTTGTTGCGGTCGGTGACCATAGTTGCGTGATCACCGATAAAGGCGATTCCGTAAGGCATATCCCAAGGTCCGTGTTGTAATCCGGCTGTGAGGTCGTAGTTAATCACGAAGTCATTTTTCGGGTAACAGATGGACATGGTATCGAAAGTTTCGCGTGCCCTTTTTTCAGGGAAAGTGTTATCGCCATAGGTAAGCACTTTATCCGGAGCATTAACGATATCTTTGGCCCAAAGCCCCATATCGACAAGGTGGACGCCCCAGTCAGAAGCAAGACCACCGCCATAATCCCAGAAATGCCGCCATGATCCATGAAAACGGTTTGCATTGAACGGACGTTTAGGTGCCGGCCCGAGCCACATATCGTAATCAACACCTTCGGGAACAGGACTGTCCGGGACGATCTCGGGTCCAACTCCATATTCAAAATTTGCCCAAATGTTCACCTTTCTAAGGTTTCCGATTTTACCGGTTTTAATCAGTTCCATCGCTTTATTGAATAGGAATCCTGAACGTTGTTGCTGTCCTACCTGAACGATCTGGTTATGTTTTTTGGCTGCACGAACCATAATATTGCACTCTTCGATGCTGTTACCCATGGGCTTTTCAACATAAACATCTTTACCAGCTTCCAGACAGTACACCATCATCAGGCAATGCCAATGGTCAGGCGTCCCAATAATAACAGCATCAATGTCTTTTTGCTCCAACATCTTACGGAAGTCTTTATATAGCTTTGGTGTCTGGTTGAACTTGTCGCGAACCTCAGCAGCTCTCTTATTCAACGTCGTGTCATCAACATCGCAAAGGGCAACGCAGTTGACTTCACTGTAACCAAGGTGATTCTGCAGATCCCCAAAACCCATACTGTGACAACCGATTAGTGCAACATTAATTTTATCGCTTGGTGCGGTTTTCGCAGCCCAAACATGGGACGGAATGATACTGACAAGACCAATGCCGGTTGATGTTATTGCTGATTTTTTGATAAATGTTCTGCGGGTTGATTCCATAACAATGTAGTTTAGTGGTTGGATGGATCGGTTTTGGATTATGCTTTAAAATTAATTGTTTTTAGTCTGATTATTATAATAAAGCAGAATTTGATTTGAGAAATCACTTTCTGATGTTGAAAACAATTTGGTCCAAACGAACACCCGAACATCTCATGGAACGACCTTTGAAGATTGTTCCATAATTTTTTTTCAATGGTTCCCTATTTCCGAATCTTGCCGCTGATTATTAGCACTTTGCTTGTTCCTGGGATTCTGAGGAAATAAAATAAATCTACTGGCTCTTTAACTCAAATCAAAAAGTCAGCTTTATTCCATTTTCTTTGATCAGGTTCCAGGCATGAATAAAACTGGTTTCATCTGAAATCTGGACGCCATTTCTACGAAGTAGTTTTTTTATTGTTTTTTGTGTGAGTTTATCGAATTTTGAAAGGAGTGAACTTTTGGTGATTTTAACCTGCGAATATCCTTTATCCTTTGCATAAAAATAAAAGCTATAGTCATTTTGGTACGACATATTTTTCAGTTTCCCGCTTTCGTCTGTATAGGTTGGACAAATTTGCAATGCAACCTTGCGGTAGGCCAAAAGCGATATTTCGCCATCACCTAAAACTTCAAAATAGCGTTCATTCGAGAAGTATCCATCGTAATGTTGTCTGCGAAAAATTCTTTTATTTCCGTCTTCATCGGTAAAGTCAAAGCCTTTCAGACTCATTTTGTCGATCTCGATCTGAGTGCCAATTGCCGTGTTATAATAGATGACTTCATCACGGTAGGAACTGTAACGTAACCCTATGTTTCCCACTTTAATTCCGCTTAGAAATTCAATTTCTCCGGGCGAAAACCGGTCATTTAAATAAGGAAAACCAGT
>JANYLE010000163.1 GCA_025363795.1 Mariniphaga sp.
GTCAACGCGTTTAAATTTAAACCCAAAGTTCTCGGGTGCTGGCTTAAACGTTAATCTGACAATAAGACCAGTATGTAGGCCTTTGCCTGAAATGGTGACTTCTCTTTCAATCGTATTTTGTTTAACACTCATCATTTCACGATATTTAGCTTCTTTTTAATGCCCCCAAACTATTTGGTGGCTTATTGATTGTTATATTTGATTTCCCGTAAGGGTGCAAAGGACCTGGATATTATTTTTTGATTTCGATTGATTCCAACCGTTTTTGAAGTTCGATAACATCGTTGCGTAGCTGCGGCAGATTACGAATAATTGAAAACGATTTCATGGCATCTTTGAAATTAATCGCCGGCGAACCTAATAAAACGGATATAGGCTTAACTGATGACATTACACCGGCCTGAGGACCAACTTTAGTTCCTTCGCCAATTGTAATATGTCCCGATATCCCTGCCTGTCCGCCAAAAACGCAGTTTTTACCAATTATTGTTGATCCGGCAATACCGACATGTGCTGCCATTACAGTATTTTCACCAATCTCGTCATTATGCGCGATCTGAACCATATTGTCGAGTTTCACTCCCTTATGGACGATTGTGGAACCCATCGTGGCCCGATCGACAGTTGTATTTGCACCGATTTCAACATTGTCTTCGATAACGACATTGCCGATTTGTTCAATCTTACTGTAGGTTCCGTCAGGATTGGGAGCAAAACCAAATCCATCGGCACCAATTATTGAGCCGGAATGAAGGATGCACGAGGATCCAATCAAACAGTCGGAATAAATTTTCACGCCGGAATAAAGAATTGTATTATCGCCAACTTTTACATTATCGCCAATATAGACATGAGGGTATATCTTCACGTTGTTGCCAATCACTGCTTTATTGCCAATATAGGCAAATGCTCCCAGATAGATTTGTTCGCCGATAGTCGCTGAACTACTGAGGAATGAAGGTTGCTCAATTCCAACTTTCGAAGGTTTGGCTTTCGTATAAAAATCGAGCAATTTTGCCAGGGCAGCATAAGCGTCCTCAACGCGGATTAAGGTGCACGACAGTTTTTCTTCGGCCTTAAAATCCTTATTGACAATTACTATTGATGCGGTGGTGGTATAAATATATTTGGTGTAAGCCGGATTTGAGAGAAAGGTCAGCGTACCAGGTTGACTTTGGTCAATTTTAGAAATATTACTTACCTTAATATTGCCGTTTCCTTCAACTTCGCCATTTAGTAAAGTTGCAATATCGTTTGCCGAAAACTCCATTCGTTCGTCTTTAAATTTTACGCTGCAAAAATAATTAATAATGATTAGCTTGTAATAATTTCTCTGGGATAACACACAAAATGTTTACGTACAGTCTTAGTAAGCCCTTCCAGGTTAATGTCAGAAGCCTCTTTAATATCCTTTAATTTGCCATTCTTATAAAGAATATCGATACTTTCTGCTTCCGCATCATAGGCGCTATTTGTAATTTCACCGTCGATAACAAAGAACCCTGCATCTTCCATTTCAATTCCATACCTGTTGACTGCGTGCTCTTTAAGGTTGTTGATCTTTGCTTCGTTACAGGGTGACGGGGATAATTTGATTTTAAAGAGCTTTCGGTCGATCAGATCGCGTGACAGATTTGAAAGGATTGGATCCGGATGATCCATCCATCCCTTAATCGTACACAGGATATCGGCATCATCGAGGTATGCAAAATGGTGAAGTGCCCGTTTTCTGACCGCTAAATCGGTTGATCGAAAGTCTTCAGCACTGATTTCTTTATTTATAAACATTGAAAGAGGACTGGTTGCCGGCACTTTTTGCCCTTTTGAAGCCAGATCGGAGGCGCGTTGCAATAGCTTGATCATCATGTGCTCTGCCGAGAGAACCGTTTTGTGCAGGTAAACCTGCCAGTACATTAATCGGCGGGCGATCAGAAATTTTTCAACAGAGTATATTCCTTTTACCTCCACTACCAGCTGATCATGTCTGACATTCAGCATTTTGATGATCCGTTCCGATGATACCACCCCTTCCGAAACGCCGGAATAAAAACTATCGCGTTTTAAAAAATCGAGGCGATCCATGTCCAGTTGACTGCTAACCAATTGATGAAGAAATTGTTTTGGGTATCGATTCGTGAAGATTTCAATCGCCATGCTGAGCTGTCCGTTCATTTCGAGATTAAGTTCATCCATATATATACGGGACAATTCTTCGTGCGACACACCCTGTACAATACTTTGTTCGAGTGCATGAGAAAAAGGGCCGTGACCAATATCGTGTAATAAAAGTGCAGCCATCACCCCTTCTTCTTCATCTTCAGAGATTTTGTTCCCCTTCTTTTTCAGAACATCCAGTGCCGATCGTACTAAGTGCATGGTTCCGATCGCATGCTCAAAGCGGGTATGGTTGGCGCCCGGATAAACCAGCGAGGATAATCCCAATTGTTTGATCCTCCTAAGTCGTTGGAAATATGGGTGTTCAATGAGTTCAAGATGGAGGTCGGAGTCTAATTCAATAAATCCCCAAACCGGATCGTTTACTATTTTATTTTTTGAACTTTTCAACTTCTGATTTTTTAAGCAATTAAAGGTCAAAACTAAGAAATGTTCAGCGTTTTTATCTTCTGAAATTCACAACTTGCTCATTTAAAAAATCATATTCAGTGCACAATTGAATTTTATTTGTTTTTTAAAGACAAAAGGTTTACTTTTGCATCGGAGAATAATCGAAGGATTAGGGGACACGGAGTCCCCTATTTTATTGATATTAAAAATGATAACTAAAGAAAAGATTCAGTTTCTGGTTGAAGAAGTGATGTCGGATGAACTGTTTATTGTTGATATTACTGTTGGTGACGGGAATTTCATTTCTGTTTCGGTCGATAGTAATACAGGAATAAGCGTTGGCGAATGCGTACAAATCAGCCGGCATATTGAAAGCAGTCTGGATCGTGAGGTTGAGGATTTTTCGCTGGAAGTCACATCTCCGGGACTTTCGTTGCCATTCAAAGTTTTGCGTCAATACTTAAAAAATATTGGGCGCGAAGTGGAGGTAGTGACAACGACAGGTGAGAAGCAAAAAGGAATCTTAAAATCGGCTAATTCGGAAGGTTTCGAATTGGAGATTAGTGCAAAAGAAAAAATTGATGGAGCAAAAGTGGCAGTAACCAAAGTATTGGGTTATACTTTTGACCAAGTAAAGACAGTTAAAATAGTAATTTCTTTCAAATAAAATCCTGAAGATATGGACAACCTGAACTTGATTGACACGTTTTCGGAATTTAAAGACCTGAAGAGCATTGACCGTGCGACCATGATGAGTGTTCTTGAAGATTCTTTCCGAAGTGTGCTTCAAAAACAATTTGGTACTGACGAAAATTTCGATGTGATCATTAACCCTGATAAAGGCGACTTTGAAATCTGGCGTAATAGAACAGTTGTTGAAGATGGTGAATTTACAGATCCAAATCTTCAAATTACTCTCACCCAAGCTAAAAAAATCGATAGCGATTATGATCTAGGTGAAGAGGTAACCGATGAGGTGAAATTTGCCGATTTCGGCAGACGAGCGATTCTTAACCTTCGTCAAAATCTTGCAACCCGTATTCTTGAGTTGGAGAAGGATAATGTATATACTAAGTACAAAGCTAAAATCGGCGAAATTGTTACAGGTGAAGTTTATCAGATTTGGAAACGCGAGTTACTTTTGCTCGACGATGAGGGAAATGAATTATTACTTCCCAAAACAGAGCAGATTCCTACCGATTTTTTCCGAAAAGGAGACAGCGTCCGTGCGGTGATCATTCGGGTTGAGATGAAAAATAACAGCCCTTATATTATCCTGTCGCGTACATCATCAGTTTTTCTTGAGCGTTTATTCGAACTTGAAGTTCCTGAAATTTTTGACGGTCTAATTACCATCAAGAAGATTGTCAGGATTCCTGGAGAACGGGCAAAAGTAGCAGTTGAATCTTATGACGAGCGCGTTGATCCGGTAGGTGCCTGTGTGGGAATGAAAGGTTCCCGTATTCACGGCATTGTCCGCGAACTTCGGAATGAAAATATTGATATTATTAATTTTACGAATAACTTACAGCTTTATATACAGCGGGCTTTAAATCCGGCCAAGATCTCTTCAATAAAATTGTTTTCCAACGAAAACCGTGCAGAGGTTTTTCTAAAACCTGAAGAAGTTTCGCTGGCTATTGGAAAAGGTGGTTTAAATATCAAATTGGCAAGTCAGCTTACCGGTTACGATATTGATGTTTACCGCGATCGCGAAGCTGTGGATGAAGAAGATGTTAGCCTTGATGAATTCTCTGATGAAATCGAAGGTTGGATCATCGACGAACTGAAAGCTATAGGGTGCGATACAGCTAAAAATGTATTGAGCCTTACGCGTGAAGACCTTATTAAGCGCACCGACCTCGAAGAAGAAACGATTGATGAGGTGTTGCGAATATTTAAAGCCGAGTTTGAATAATTATTTTTGTGAAAAAATGATATAAACTCGGTTGGGACAATAGCATAATTAACTGTTTGGCAAGATATGATTACAGGGGAAAAAGGATCTAGATTAAGTAAAATAGCTCGAGAGCTTAATGTCGGAATTACTACATTGGTAGAATTCCTTAATAAGCAGGGCTTTAAAATAACTACTGATCCGAATACAAAAATTGAGGCTGACATGCATGAGCTTCTTGAAAAGCAATTTCGGAAAGATCATGAAGCCCGGATTGAAGCCGACCAGGTCAATCTTCGCCATCACCGTGCCAAAAACGAAGCGGTGTCAATTGATGATCTGCAGGCAGTTAAAAAAGAACCCGATGAGGCTGAATCGGATGAAGACTCTATTTTGATTAAAGATCATAGTCTTCATCATTATAAGGACGAAAAACGTACCGAACCAACTCCTCCTGTGCGTAAAGCTGAGCCTGTTGTAGCCTCTCCAAAACCTGAACCAATCGCCGAAATTCCTAAAGTTGTTCCTGCACCTGCCGTTGAAGTTGAAAAACCTCACGTTACAGTTGTTGGTCAATTGGATCTTGATAATCTTAACCGTAAGCCAAAACAAAAAGAGGAGAAGGCAGAGATTCCCGTAAAGGATGAAAAACCTGTTGAGATACCAGCTGAGAAACCGGTTGCGGTAAAACAGCCTGCTGTGGAACCTGCAGTTGAAGAGAAACCTGTTGAAAAGGTGAAAGTTGTGGCTGAGACTCCGAAACAGGATATCAAACCTGAGTCAGAGCAAATTCCTGAACCTAAGCATATTGTTGTCAGCGAACAACCTGAAGAACAAGAAGCAGAACCCAAAATTGAGATGGTCTCGAACCTTACTCAAATTGAAAATAATATAAAGGTAGTCGGCAAAATTGACCTGAGTCCGTCAAAACCCGCTGAAAAACCTAAAAGGGAAATTGTCAAGAAAAAGCTGATTACCCGTCGGTCTTCTGAAGAAACATCCAACGTACAACCTGAAAGAGAACGACCTGCAAGGGTTGAACTTGTAAATGATACTGATGATGTAGCTGATGTTTCTGAAAATTCTGAAGAGATTTTCAAGTTGGAACGGAAAAAATTGGTCGGACCTACAGTGATTGGCCGTATTGATCTTCCTTCCGAAGAAAAGAAGAAACCTACGCGTCTTGAAGAACATCAGGCTCGTAATAAAAAGAAAAGGAAACGCGTTCCGAAAGAGATTAAGGAGCGGGTTGAATTGACGACGGATAAGAAAATTGAAAAAGTAAAAGATAAAGCCGAAAAACCAACGGATAGTAAGTTAAAGAAGAAAATCTCTCTGGTTGTCAAAAAGAAATCTCCTGTAAAACTGGAGGTTAAAGATGAAGATGTTCAGAAGCAGATTAAAGAAACTTTGGCTCGCCTGACGACGAAAGGTCAGAAAACAAGAGGTTCAAAATACCGTCGTGATAAGCGACTTGCTTTCAGCGAGAAACTCGCTGAGCAAAGTGCCCGCGACGAGATGGACAAGAGCATTATCAAGGTTACTGAATTCGTTTCGGTGAATGAGTTGGCTTCGATGATGGATGTTCCACCTACAAAGGTTATCGCAACCTGTATGTCGCTTGGATTATTCGTTTCCATCAATCAGCGTCTTGACGCCGAAACAATGGCAGTAGTTGCTGATGAATTCGGTTTCAAAGTTGAGTTTATTTCGGTTGAAGTTCAGGAAGCAATTGTCGAAGAAGAAGATCATGCAGATGACTTGGTGACGAGACCTCCGATTGTAACAGTAATGGGACACGTCGACCATGGTAAAACATCACTCCTCGATTATATCCGTAAAGCAAATGTAATTGCCGGTGAAGCCGGAGGAATTACCCAGCACATCGGTGCTTATAATGTAACACTTGAAGGTGGCCGAAAGATTACCTTCCTTGATACACCGGGTCACGAAGCGTTTACCGCTATGCGTGCACGTGGAGCACAGGTTACTGACATTGTTATTATCATTGTCGCAGCAGATGATGATATAATGCCTCAGACGATTGAGGCCATCAACCATGCGACAGCCGCATCCGTTCCAATTATATTTGCCATCAATAAGATTGACAAACATGGCGCGGATCCAGAAAAAATCAAACAGCAACTTGCTAATATGAACTTCCTCGTCGAAGACTGGGGTGGTAAATATCAGTCGCAGGATATATCTGCCAAAGGCGGACAAGGTGTTGCTGAATTGCTCGAAAAAGTATTGCTTGAAGCCGATATGCTCGAACTGAAAGCCAATCCAAATAAACGTGCATTGGGTTCTGTAATTGAGTCATCTTTAGATAAGGGACGTGGTTATGTCGCTACAATCCTTGTTCAGAGCGGAACATTGAATGTTGGTGATGTTATTCTTGCCGGACCGCATTTTGGTCACATCAAGGCGATGTTTAACGAACGTAATCAGCGTGTCGAAAGTGTCGGACCTGCAGAACCGGTTTTAATTCTTGGATTAAACGGAGCCCCGCAGGCTGGTGATAAATTCAATGTCATGGAAGGTGAACGCGAGGCGCGACTCATTGCAAATAAGCGTGAACAGTTGCAGCGTGAACAGGGTCTTCGTACTCAAAAACATATTACGCTGGATGAAATCGGCCGACGAATTGCTATCGGAAACTTCCAGGAATTAAATATTATTGTGAAGGGTGACGTGGATGGATCCATCGAAGCACTTTCTGATACATTGATCAAGCTTTCTGTTGGAGAGATCCAGGTGAATGTAATTCACAAGGCAGTTGGTCAGATCACCGAATCGGATGTTATGCTTGCTTCTGCATCCAATGCAATTATCGTAGGCTTCCAGGTTCGTCCTTCATTGAGCGCCAGAAAACTGGCTGAAAAAGAAGGTATTGACATCAGGTTGTATTCTATCATCTACGATGCGATCAACGAAGTTAAATCGGCTATGGAAGGGATGCTTGCTCCTGAAATCAAAGAAGAGGTATTGGGAACAGCCGAAATTCTTACCGTATTCAACATCACAAAGGTTGGTACGATTGCCGGTTGTATTGTCAGGGACGGAAAGATTCTCCGGAATTCGAAGGTGCGCCTGATCCGCGATGGTATCGTTGTATTCACTGGCGACCTCGAATCACTGAAACGATTCAAGGATGACGTGAAAGATGTTGCAAAGGGTTACGAATGTGGTTTGAACATCCGTGGTTACAACGATTTGAAGGAAGGCGACTTTATCGAAGCTTTCGAACAGGTTGAAGTTGCAAAAACATTGGATTAAGTTGAGTACTGCGGATTTATTCAGATAACTTGTAAGTCCAATTATTTAGAAGAATACCGGGTTGAAATATATAAAGCCTTAATTTAGTGAACAAGGCTTTGTTCAAATTAAAAAGATCAGTCGATAGTTGATGAACTCAGCTACCGACTGATCTTTTTTTAATATGTTTGTAAGTGAATTGGTTTAATTTTCAAACTTAAAGTCGAATATGGAATTGAGATTTCAACAGGATTGCTCAGGAATAGATTGGGAAATTGTTCCACAAATATTGAAAACGGTCGGTATGGCGTTTCACGATGCAAACATCCACCGGAGAACCTTTTCAGCCAGTGCATCAGTAGTGTTTGTATTTGATGATCAGCAACTGATCGGATTCGGGCGCGCTATTTCAGACGGTATTATTCAGGCTGCAGTTTATGATGTTGCGGTTTTACCTTCCTATCAGGGTCACGGAATTGGAAAAATGATGATTGAAAAGTTGGTGGCTTCACTTCCCGGCTGTAATTTTATCCTTTATGCGTCTCCGGGCAAGGAGGCATTTTATGAGAAACTCAGGTTCCGGCGGATGAAAACGGGGATGGCTCTTTTTGTCAAATCAGAAACAATGACGAGCAGGGGATTCACTGAATAAATGAGGTTTTATTTAATCATAGCATATAGGTAATTAATACATTAACACATCGTCTTATGAAACACCCATGATTCTGCGCTTCGCAAATACGAATAAAGATAATATGGGTGATCCATCAGGCAATTAAAAAACAAATTATCTACTGATGAAATAGCCATGAGAGTAAACATCTCGCAAACCGAGAATGATTATTTGGCTATTCCATGCGGCAACTAAAAATCAAATTATAAACGCATGAAAGCAATTATTGAGAAGTTTGTAAGCGATAAAAATATCGCATTGATTGGCGTTTCGGCAAACAAGCAGAAGTTCGGGAATTCGATATTAGGCG
>JANYLE010000164.1 GCA_025363795.1 Mariniphaga sp.
GCATTGGTTAAGTCGGTCGACTATACGAACGAACTGCTCACCTATGGTTCGGCCAGCTATATCGAAGTGCTCAATGCCCAATCGAGTCTCTTATTCGCGCAGCTAAGCAGCGTGAATGATCATCTGCAACAACTCAATGCCGTGGTGTCGTTATACCGTGCGCTTGGGGGTGGGTGGAAGTAGGATAGAGGTGGCGTAATCACTAATTTGGAATTTTACCTTGATTTGCATAACCAATGAAGGCGTGGCTTTAAGTCACGCCTTCGCTATTTGTCGTTCACTATGCTGACATTACGATTATTTCGCCATCAAAATAAAATTGTATCTTTATCACATGGTAATAAAGGATGAAATACTAAAAAGGCTGAATGATTTTAACTCCTTATGTCAGGAACATCAGGTGAAATATCTCTATGCCTTTGGTTCATCTGTCACTGACCGGTTTGATTACGATAAAAGCGACATCGACCTGCTTGTTGAGATTGATAATAACGATCCAATTGAGCGAGGCGAAATGTTAATTTCGTTGTGGGATACATTTGAGCGTTTTTTCCAGCGTAAAGTCGATTTACTGACCGATTCATCCATTCACAATCCCTTTCTACGTAAGAGCATTGACGCAACTAAGATTCTTATTTATGACGGAGCAGGGCAAAAAGTACTTGTCTGATATTCTTAGATCAATTGAATTGATTGAACAGTTTACCGCTACCGTTAATAATTACAATGATTATTCATCGGATTTGAAAACCCAAAGTGCGGTTGAACGCCAATTGGGTATTATTGGAGAGGCTGTCAATAAATTTGATAAGTTATTTCCGGAGATTACCCTTGAAAATGCCAGAAAAATTGTTGGATTTCGCAATAGATTAATTCATAGTTATGATGCAGTTGATTCATCTATGATATGGGCAATTATTAAGAGGCATCTGGATCCTTTAAAAGCAGAGGTCGCCGAATTGATCAAATAGTCCGATACCAACCAAAATTTCTACTTCACATTTCGTAACAAGTGGTCGGCCGATTGCAAAATCTTCATCTTTAAATCCTCCGGATAGTCGGGATGATCGGTCAGAAATTGTTTGACGATGGTGCCGGCTTCAGGACTGCCATGTCCTTTCAGCAGATTGTCTAACCACGATTTTGGAAAGAAAATGTCGCCTGTTTGCTGTATTTCAAGCAATGCATCGAGTGCAGGCCTGATGTATTCCAGGCTCTCTTTTTGCTGGAACGGATGATTCAAAAAGGTCATTGCCCGATCGACCCAAGGTTCATGTTCTCGGTTTTGGGCGTTCAGCAACTGGTTGAAGAAACGGTCCCGGTCGGCTTTCTCCGGCTGTACACTTTGCCGCACAAATAGAAATTCCGCTTTTTTATCCGGATTGGAGATACGGTTTTCCTGGTTATCCAGAATCTCTTTCGCCTTTTCAGGTATTTTCAGGGCAAGTTGCAAGGCCAGTTCAGTCTGCTGTTCAGCACTCAGCGCCAAATCATCTTTCGAATATTTCCCTGCCAGCAAATCCTGAAGTTTAGCCAATGACTGATGGGTGCAGGACAGTTTGATCAGCGTATTCATGATCGCCGTTTTCTGAGCTTTCCGAATCGTATATTCATTCCAAAGCAGACTTTCGATTGGGTTACAGAATGCCAGCCGCTGATCGTCAGTTGTTTTGTACAGAAAACAGGTTTCCACAGCGTTGAGCATTCGTTCGTAAATTACGGGGTTTGGCTCCTTTGGAATCGAGCTGATCAGCATTTCAAGGTATTTGTCACTGCTCAGTTTCTTTTCGAACAGGTTTTCGGTCAGGTCGGTGAGTACGGACGCCCGCATCAGATCATCTTTGGTTAGCGACAGGTTTTTAAGGAAGTAATTCTGAGAAAGAGTGTCAATTTCAACAAACCCGTACGCATTGCCTTTTGCATTCAGGTAAATCCATGCGGGATTTTCTTCGGTAAGAAAGTTTTCGAGACTTAATTTTCCGACGTTTAAAACCACTTTCTGAATCGCGATCTGTCCATTTACAGGATGTGCAATTTCGAGTTCCAACGGCCATATTCTTCCTTTCCCGGAAGGATCCGTTTGGTCAACCAAGAGCGTTTTCCCTTCCACTTTCGCCTTTATTTCCGGTCGACCGGCTTCTTTCACCCAGCTGTCCGACCATTTGGGCAATTCATCTGTTTTTTGCGAATTCAGAATGTCTATCAGCTCCTGCCAGCCTGCATTTCCGTATTCGTTTTCATGAATGTATTTCCGCAGGCCATCCCTGAGCTTTTCTTGACCTATTTTTTGTTCGAGCAGGTTCATCACGATGGGCGCCTTGTGGTAAATAATCGATCCGTAAAGACTTCCGGCATCTTTCATATTGTCCAGCTTTTGTGTAATAGCATTGGCTCCAGAAGTCCGGTCGACCGAATAGGCGGCCTGGTAATGTGCCATCAGAAATTGCAAATCGAAATTGAATTCAGGAAAAATGGGTGCAACCACTTTGTCTGCAATGAAATTGGCAAATACCTCTTTTAGCCAGACCTCGTCGAACCATGGCATGGTTACCAGGTCGCCAAACCACATATGGGACGTTTCGTGGGCAACCAGGTTCGCCCGCTTCAGGAGATCCTGCCTTGTGGGTTTCACGTCCAGGAACAAGCTCGAAGCACGGTAAAGGGTCGATCCCGGATGCTCCATGCCATTGTATTGAAACGATGGGATTGCAACGAGGTCATACTTTTCGAATGGATACTTAATCGCTGTGTATTGTTCAATTTCGTCGATGGAGCTAAACAACAATTTGAAAATGGAGTCCACGTTATTCCGAAGTGTTTCTGCCTCTTTTTCGCGGTGGTACAACACGCATGTTCTGCCGTTTTTTGTCTGGCTGATCGTATCAAATACTCCTGCACTGAAAGCAAATAAATAGGTTGGCAGTGGTTTGGTCGGATTAAACTGTATGCGTTTAACGGAATCTGTTGTTTCCTTGTGGAAGACAGCACCATTGGCAACGGCTTTCCATGCAACGGGGATTTCGAGTTGTAAACTGAACCGCGCCTTTAAATCGGGCTGGTCAAAACAAGGAAAGGCGGTTGATGCACGGTCGGGAACAAAAAGGGTATACATAAATTCCGGATTGCGGTTGAGCGACCAGTCAGGGCTCGTAAATGTCAGCGCTAATTTGTTTTGGCCCTGCTTCAGGAACGATTTGCCGATCACCAAATGACCGTTTGTGATGTGAAGTTCAGCTGTTTTGCCATTACAAATGACGGTGTAAGTTGCTGTCGTATCACCTTTGAAATCGAGCAGGAGGTTTTGATCCGCCTTTTTCAGTTCAAACGAAATGGCGGATGAAGCTTTTACCCTTTCATCCATCTTTGCAGGAATACTGAAGCTTAAATCGTATTGTATTTCGGAAATGATTGTTTTTCGGTGTTTGGCCAGTTCAGCTGTAACGCCTGTTGTCACGGGGATTTCTGACACCTGACAATTAACCAATAAAAATAATAGCGGGACAAACAACTGGACTCTTCTCATAAGTTCTTATAGTGTAGAAATTGATTGATGGAGATTAGGTTCTAAAGCATATGAAAGATATTCACACGGTGCTGCGGGTACTTGTGTTTATCTATTTGACTTAAGAAATTCCTCAGCCGTCATAACCGGAATCTTTGAGTTTCTAAAATCTTTTAAATTTCTTGTTATAATACTATCCATTTGGTTTTCAATCGCCGTAAAATATTGAACCGCATCTTCGTAATCTTTGAAAGACGAGTTTAAACCTAAATCAATTATTTTTCCGTCACACGGTAATACTTTGACGAGAATTCTGAACTTTCGTAATATTTCTCTTACTTCCTTCTCGGATAAAAGCTTCGATAGAATGTAATTTGTGTTGATAATCGAAATGGAGGAAGTATATAGTTCAACTTTATTTGAATCTGCTAATGAAAATAGTTCTGCTGCAAAGTCATAAAATGGATACCTCTTGGCAAGAAGATCAAGAATGATATTGGTGTCAATCAGTAATTTATTCATTTGTATTTTTCATTTACAAATTTTGCGTAATCGTCTTTATAATCAAAGTCATTAGGCAAAGTGATAACCCCGCTCAGACTTTTGACCAAGGGTGTAATTTCGTAATCTTTTATTTCCTTTTTCGTAATTGTATCAAGGTAATTTTCGATCATGCGTGAAAGACTTGTCCTGTGATTCTTTGCGTAATCTTTGGCTTCGTCAATTACCCTCTTGCTTAATTTGATGGTCAATTTTGTATCCATGGTCTTTAGTTGTTGTACGTACGAAGATAATCATTTTATACGGAAATCCAATTTGTACAGTTGTTATTGCCTGAAAACCATATTTCAATTTCAAATATCTTTTTAGAATCGACTTTGAGTTTTTCTCCAAACATCAATATAATTAATCAATTCTGGTTATACGGATTCTCAGAAAAGAGTGGCATTCTTAGGACTCTCCAATGGTGAAACTTTATCCGCTGCATTAGTTTTTCCAAAAACAAAAGTGGTGAGAAATTCCACCTTTTTACCAAAAAGTAATATGCCAATCGGATTAATCGATCAATTGTAGCTTGGTGAATACACATGTTTTGGGTTTTTTAATTTAATGAAAAACCAAAACAATGCGCAACAGTGTAATATTTGTTGCGCATCGTTTGTACATTTCTTCCGCAACAAATTTTTTTTCTTCCGCAACAAAATAAAATTGTTGCGCATCGTTTTGAGGATAATGGAACCTTCGTTAATAATGCCTCTAGGTTTTAAACTCCCGATGGTTCATTGAGAAAAGTTTTAAAATCAACCTAATAGCCTCTGATTATTAAGGGACTTTATTTTGAAATGCTATTTCTGTTTTGTAGGTTTGTGTATCAAATCTAAAACCCGGCTGATATGCAAATTGAAAGGGAAATTGGCAAAGTATCACTTACCGAAGTGGTAATATATCTAATCGTTGGCTTATTGCTGTTGAACGGGATTGCTTATTTCATATTTACATTGCTCTTTAATATTCCGTTTGATGAACTATTTTCGAAAGTCTGGATAATCCTGCTTTTCGTTCCCTTGATACAGAGCATTATTCATCCTTTGATGAACAGGGATGTAACGCTAAAGATAGAAAGTGATAAATCGGAAATTGTATGTGATAAGATTGCTGAATTGCTAAAACAGAAGGAATATCAGCTGATTGAACAGATCAGGTGCGCTTCGGTCTTTGATTTTAAAGAGAGATGGAAAAGGATCATTAATATGAACCAAGGGAAAGTGAAATTATCAATGAATGAGAATTTTGTAACTGTTATTGGGAAACGGAATATCCTTTACCTGATTGAAACCAAGGTGAAGTATAACAATGATATTAACATGAATTAAACGGAAAGGATTTTCTATTCGATATATTCAACAACAAAATATCGATTGATGGTTCGATACCGTTGTGGAACTCTTAATTCTGATGGAGTGTGAGTTGCAGTTTAGATGATTTCGTATCCTGTTCTTTTCACCAAATCCACCAATGGCGAATTATCGTTACTGTTGAATCGACCGGTCCCAACTAAAAACGGTTCAATCCTTGAATTTACCTTCTTTGTCAGTTTCCAGATTTTACCAGCTAAATTATCATCATTCTCATTTTCCGTCACAATCATTAAGTCAATATCACTTTCGTTGGTAGCCGTATTCGATAAATAACTCCCATACAAAAAGGCCCTGTGGACGGAGATCCCCTCAGCTCTCAATAGGTAAATATAGGACCTTAAAATCTCTATAACTTCATTCTTAGCCATTTTAATAATTCTTTAGTCTTGTTAAAGTATTCATCTACTATTGTTTGATCTGGTAAAAAGGGATTGTAGTCTGGATATCGCCCTTGTAATTGATACTTCATCAAAATACCTAAGAATATTTGCGTGTCATCGTCAAATTCCAATCCTGCTGGTTCCGAAAGATAAATCAAGTTATGGGTTCTGGGGGCAACATCATTAATTTTCTTCACTAAAAGTGCCTTAATCGCTTTTTCTATTACCAAATGGCAGAAAAACAATCCGTGAAGAATTCTTCTTTCCCGAATCAGAAGTTCAGCCGTCACAATATCTTCATCAGCTCCAGCTATCCAATAATCTACCTGTTTCTGAATATTTACCATTGATCATGTTGCTTTAAAAACAACCAAAACTACAAAATTCCTTGCGGTTTTCAATTTGTAGTTTCTAAATCAACCAATCTCAATCATCTCCTGCAACTTATGGCGCTTTAATGCCTTCTGACTGTCAGGTATGTTTTCGAGGCTGGCAGCAACCAGTTCGGCGATGTCTTTCACGGGGGCAACCGAATACCGGGCAATGCTCTTTTTACACATCGGGCACGAAGTTGCAATAATTTCAGGATCATTGCTGTTGAGGTATTCGGCCGTTGCTTTTTGGATTGCGCACCGCTCGTCGGGATTTATGGAGAGATTGCCAAGGCTGCCACCGCAACAAAGGGCCTTCTCCTTTTCCTGGCCCATCGGCACTAAGTCGGTGAAATGGGTCAGCAGCAGACGCGGTTGCTCGTAGATGCCCGATCCCCGCCCTAATTCACATGGGTCGTGGAAGACCACTTTTTGCAGGGTTTGGGTCACTACTATTTTTTTCTGCAAGATCAGTTCCGGCAGGTATTCGCTGTGGTGCAGCACCCTGATATTAAGGTGATAATCTTCTTTAAAACTTTTGTAGCAGATAGGGCAGGAGGTGACGAGTGTCTTGGCTCCCGAGGCAATGATCTGCTGCCGGTTATGCTCGACCAGTTTTTTCGCAGCTTCGAACTGTCCCGATAATTTAAGCGGACGGCCGCAGCATACACTTCCTTCTCTGTCGAGGAACAGGTAGTTAACCTTTGCTGCTTTAAATATTTTCTCCATCGAGCGGCTGATGGTGGGTGAAAGATGGCTCATGCACCCGGCGAAATAGACGACATCTGCTTCTGCCACAGAAGGATTAACGGGTAAGTACCTGAAACCTTCGGGATGTTCGAAAGCATTCTTCTTTCGTTGCAGAATCCGCTGTTGCGTAAGGTCGATCCCGACAGGGCAGGCCTCGGTACACTTTCCGCATAACAGGCAATTGTCGGTCAGATCGGGACGAAGCTGATTGTAACGGTAATCGCGCAGGAAATAGACCATTTGCGTGGTATAGTTTTTCCCCTGCGAATTCATCTGGCACGTGTCAATGCAGATGCCACATCGTGAGCACGACTGGATCTCTAATTCCGAAAAGCCTGTGAATTTCTCATTGGTCTTTAATCCCCAGTTTCGAAGGAAAATAAGGAGAATCTCGGTTGGGATGTGCATGTAGCGGGAGAAGGGAATCGAAACCATAAATGCGCCAAGCGAAAGTGAGTACATCCACCAGAATATGATCGAAAGTTGCTGCACGGGGAGGATGAGTGCCATGAAATTGCCCAAAGGCTGGGTCATAAAACTGCCGTTTCCGGCAAAACCCGCAGTAGCGCTCTCAGCCAATAACCGTAATGGAAAGATCAGCCATAAAGCAGTCAATGCCAGCCGATCTCCAAGGGAATGTTTCGTATTCCTTTTCATCCCGGTTATTGCGGGACGAAACCGCCTGAGAATAGCGACCACAATGCCGGATAAAACGACCAGCAATGTGAAATCCATGAGCGCATTAAAAACGAAAAGCATTCCTGTTTTATGTGGGTTCAGTTCAAAGAACCTGAAAAAGACCGGGTAATAGAATTCGTTTGCAAACTTGCCTGTATAAAAAAAGGTTTCGAGCTTACCAATTACAATCAGCATAAACCATCCGAATGCAAGGCTCATGTGCATATATCCCAGCATCCGGTTGTTTTTGAATACTTTGCGATGCAGTAAACTTTCCATAAAAACCTCTCGGATAGCGGACAGTGTTTTTACTGTAAAG
>JANYLE010000262.1 GCA_025363795.1 Mariniphaga sp.
ATTATGATAATATTCTTGATTCATGTACTCCTATGGAACGATTTGTTCTCAGTGATATGGCGCAAGATATGATCGTAAACAGTAAAAATAAGAAAGTGGTAAACCTTTTGATTCACAGGGGCCTGCTTGTTGCAAACGAATGTTCCATCAGGTTTATGAATGAAAGTTTCCGAAAACATGTCCTGCTTCGGTTCACTTCTGAAGAAAAAGCACGACTGAAGGAGAAAATTGGGGATGTGGGAATCAGTTGGCAAGACTATAAATTAATCCTCATATTGGTTATGATCGGTCTTTTCACCTTCCTGTTTATTGCGAACAGAGCAATACTCGATAATTTGAATAAACTCTTTATTGTCCTTGGTGGTGGGACAGTCTTAATTACCAATTTAACTGGAATGTTTACAAGAAAGGAAACAGGCAATCCCAAATAGTTAGAATCAACTGATGAACTTGTAAATACTAATTTTCAGAAGTTAAATGTGTCAGGATGGGCACCAAAATGATGGTTTCTATCAAGCGCATCAATTTGACTGATATCTTCGGCAGAGAGTTCAAAGTCGAAAATATTCGCATTTCCCATAATTCGTTCTTTATGAACTGATTTCGGAATAGTCACAATCCCTTTTTGCAAGTCCCATCTTAAAACAATCTGAACTGGCGACTTTGTATATTTTTTGGATAGTTCGATTAACAACTTTATTTCATTGACCTCTCCACGCATGATCGGACTCCAGGCTTCGTAGATAATGTTTCGGGCTTTACAGAAATTGATGAGCGGCTGCTGAACAAGGTAAGGATGACACTCCACCTGGTTGACCATGGGCATAATTTCGGCGATTTGAATAATATCTTCAAGATGGTGTTGCAGAAAATTGCTCACCCCAATTGCGCGTGCTTTTCCGGAGCGGTAAATTTGCTCCATGATTTTCCAGGTCTGTGTAAACTTACCTTTCACCGGCCAATGAATAAGGTAAAGATCAATATAGTCAGTTTGCAATAGTTCAAGACTCTTTTCAAAGCCTTGCAGAACTGTTCCGTTTCGTTGATTGTCGTTCCATACTTTTGTTGTAATAAATATCTCGTTACGCGGAATTCCACTGGCTTTAACTGCATTACCCACACCTCGTTCATTTTTATAAATTGCCGCTGTATCGATGTGCCGGTAGCCGGCATCTAGTGCCCACTTTACAGAATTTTCAACTTCAGTTCCTTCATTAGTTTTAAAAACGCCCAATCCAAAATAGTGCATTTCAACGCCATTCGCTAATTTGACAGTTCCCTTTAAATCGGTTATATTCATAGCATTAAACAAAATTATGGATTGGCAAGACTGTTAAACACCGTTAAAACAAATATTTCACAAATATAGTTCCCGAAAATTTGATTGGTGTGCTTGAAATTATGAAATTTGAACCAAATAGAAATCGGATGAGGAATGATATAACATCACTAAAGGATATTCAGTTTTTGGTCGATAAATTTTACGAATTGGTTCAGAAAGACCCTTTTCTTGGACCAATCTTTAACGTCAGACTTGCAGGCAGATGGGATATGCATCATCGCAAGCTATACCGGTTTTGGCATACTGTTTTGCTACGTCGACCTGATTATTTTGGCGATCCTGTTCCGATGCATTTCGATATGAACATCGATCAGCGTCATTTTGATCATTGGCTGGTTATTTGGATCGAAACGATTGATGCTAATTTTGAAGGAGTTATCGCGGAGAGAGCGAAATTCAGGGGAAAAACGATGGCGAAAGCTTTTCTAGCTAAGATTAATAAGGCTGCCGGTAAAGTTTAGTTTGTGGTGCAGCTACCGTCAGAAAAGATCGGTCATTCCAATTTCTTGCATTTCAGATCTGTTTTTTAAACGTAAAGTATATTTTAAATTGTCACTTTCGTGATTGTCCTAATAATGAATTAATTATAAATATTTCGTATTTTTTATTTAGAATGAGTAAAAGATATTTGGAAATTCGAATTCTGCTCGCTATGTTTGTCCCGAAATAAAATTCAATTATAGCTGACATTTCAGAATGAAAAAAGGAAACTTAAATATTGATTCAATCATATTCGGAGAACAGCCATGCTCTTCAAGTTTTCTTTGTTCTGTAATTTTCATGCTCTCCACTTCTATGTTCATGCGATAGCCTTCTTTCGGGCATAACCCTGATTGAAGGCTCCAGCAAAACGCTCTTAGGAGCAAATTCACATTTTTATTTTTCTGAATACTTAATTATTGCATTATTATGCCTAAAACTGTCGTTAAATTCGGCGGATCGAACCTTAAATGTAAGGAAGATATCGGACGCGTAATTCAGGTAGTAAAGAACTACAAACAGCCAATTGTAATTGTTGTTTCTGCATTTTTCGGGATAACTAATTATCTCATTGAATCATTGGAAAAGGCCCGTCATGATGAACAAGTAGCCAAGGCTACCACGAACTATCTTTACAACCTTAAGAGGGAGACGCTTGAATTGCATATTGAAGATACTGATTATCGTAATAGTATTTTATTGGAAATTAGCGTGCTACTTGATGAGCTTGAAAAATACCTTCAGGGAATTGCACTTACAGGCGATGCTTCACCTGCGCTCGAAGATCACGTTTTGGCTTTTGGGGAAAGGATTTCGGCCGTATTTCTGAATGGAATTCTGAATAATGAAGGAATTGATTCTAAGACGGCCTTTCCTGAATCAATTGGATTGGTTACCGATGGAGAGTTTGGGAATGCGTCTGTCGATTTTGTAAAATCAACAGGTAATGTGCGTGAAGCATTAGCTTCAGAACTGGTTTATGTTGTTCCTGGTTTTTACGGCGTTTCACCTGATGGAAAAACCACCTTGCTTGGTCGGGGCGGAAGTGATTATTCTGCAGCTGCTATTGCACGCTGCATTGGCGCTTCTTCGTTGGATATCTGGAAAGATGTGAATGGTTTCTTAAGTGCAGATCCCAAAATAGTTGAGAATCCGGTCAAAATTCAGAAACTAACCTATAATGAAGCAGCTGAATTGGCCTACTTTGGTGCTAAAATCCTGCATCCGCGTACTGTTGAGCCGCTTAGCGATCCTCATATCCCAATTCGAGTTTTTAATATATACGGTGCATTGGAAGTCGGGACTCCGCTTTCGATTGTAAGTGCTGAGAAAACTGTATCTAAAGGAATTGTTAAGAGCGTCACGTACAGTTTGGATTTTGGAATTCTGAAACTAAAGGGCTCCGGTGTTGGGGCAAAGCCCGGAATTTTGGCCAAAGTTACCACGGCTCTACATGTGGCAGGAATTAATATTAGTTCTGTGCTCACATCCCAGATATCAATCAATATTATCATTGCAAAAAGGGATTTAAGTACAGCGTATGCCGTAGTGAGTGCTATTCAGTTACCCGTGGTTGGTAAACTGCAGGTTACTGAAAATATTGCTGTTGTAGCTGCGGTTGGTAACGGAATCGCAGAGAATTACGGAGTTGCGGCTCGGATATTTACAGCTTTGGCGAATAATGGAATCAATGTATTGATGAGTTGCTCTGGAGCATCACCAATTGTAAGCTATTTTCTTGTTGATATAAACGACTGTATTCCAGCTGTAAGATCGATTCATCAGGAATTTTTTGAAACAAATATTGTATAAGTAGAGTTATAAATAATGATAGGTTTAATCTATCAGGATTTATCGGTAATGTTTGCTGCATAACTTGAGTAGCAGACATTTTAAAGCAGAATAAATAATAAATAAAAATAATTTCAAATTCAATTAAAACAATTAGTTATGAGTGCAAATTCACAAAAATTCGAAACGTTGCAAGTCCATGCGGGGCATACGCCCGATAGTGATACTTTATCAAGGGCTGTTCCAATTTATCAGACAACTTCATATGTCTTTAAAGACTCTGAACATGCCGCCAATCTGTTCGGTCTTAAAGAGTTTGGGAATATTTATACGCGATTAATGAATCCGACAACCGACGTATTTGAAAAAAGGATTGCAGCCCTTGAAGGCGGGGTAGCTGCCCTGGCAGTCGCATCAGGTCACGCTGCTCAATTCATCGCGATTACTAATATTGCCGGAAGCGGTGATAACCTGGTTTCTTCGCCTTATCTGTATGGCGGAACATTTAACCAGTTTAAAGTTACCTTTAAAAACCTTGGCATTGAAGCCCGTTTCGCTGCAGATCTAAACCCGGATAATTTTGAAAAACTGATTGACGACAAGACTAAAGCGATTTATTTGGAGACAATTGGCAACCCCAGTTTCTCTGTTCCGGATTTCGAGAAATTTGCTGCATTGGCTAAGAAGCATGATCTGCCTTTGATTGTTGACAATACTTTTGGTTGTGGTGGTGCGCTTTTCCGTCCACTCGAACATGGAGCTAATATTGTGGTGGAATCTGCCACAAAATGGATTGGCGGTCATGGTTCATCAATCGGAGGCGTGATTGTGGATGGTGGTAATTTCAATTGGGGAAATGGAAAATATCCGGCTTTCACAGAACCATCCGAAGGCTACCATGGTTTAAAATTTTGGGAAGTATTTGGAACTGACGGACCATTTGGTAATATTGCCTTTATTATAAGGGCGCGTGTTGAAGGATTACGCGATTTTGGTCCGGCTATCAGCCCGTTCAACTCATTTTTATTGATTCAGGGGCTCGAAACATTATCTTTACGTGTTGAACGACATGTTCAAAATACATTGGCGCTGGCTAAATGGCTTTCGAAACATCCTAAGGTTGAATCGGTAAATTATCCGGGACTCGAAGGAAATGAGAACTATGAGTTGGCATCCAAGTATTTACCCAAAGGGGCAGGGGCTGTTCTCTCTTTCATTGTGAAAGGTGGGAAGGAAAAAGCTACCCAGACGGTTGAAAATCTTCAGTTGGTTAGTCATCTGGCCAATGTTGGTGATGTGCGCTCACTGATTATCCAGCCTGCTGCAACAACACATTCACAGTTAAGTGAAGCTGAGCAAATCAGAGCAGGAGTTGAACCTGCCGGATTACGGGTATCTGTCGGGATTGAACACATCGACGACATTATTGCCGACTTTGAACAGGCTTTTGCAAAGATTTGATTAGTTGTTTGTTAAAAATAATTTACCTGGCAGGTTTTAAAAGCCTGTCAGGTTTAAAATATTAAAAAATGCCACTTAATCTTCCGGACAGTCTTCCAGCCATTGAAATATTAAGGGAGGAAAACATCTTCGTTATCGACGAAACAAGAGCTATTCATCAGGATATTAGGCCTTTGAAAATTGTGATCCTTAATCTGATGCCATTGAAAATTGCGACAGAAACCGATTTATTGAGGTTATTGTCCAATTCTCCCATCCAGATTGAAATTGATTTTCTGCAGATCGATGGTCATGTTTCGAAGAATACTTCAATGGATCATCTGAATGCATTTTATCACACTTTCCCGGAAATAAAAGAGAATAAGTACGACGGAATGATCATTACCGGCGCTCCTGTTGAGCATTTGCCATTTGAGGAAGTGGACTACTGGGAGAATATATGTGAAATTTTTGATTGGGCTGATCACCACGTTACCTCCACCATGTTTATCTGCTGGGCTGCACAGGCTGGATTGCATTACCATTTTGGTATCCCGAAGTACCCACTTGGGAAAAAGATGTTTGGAATTTTCGATCATCAGATTTCGGATTCAAAGCTTCCCATATTTCGTGGATTTGATGATGTTTTCAGAGCACCACACTCACGTCACACTGAGATATTGGCTAAAGACTTATTTAAAGTGCCTGAAATTGAATTGATTTCGTATTCAGAAAAGGCTGGTGTTTATATGGCAATGGCGAACAATGGAAAGCAATTGTTTATAACGGGTCATCCCGAATATTCACGTGAAACACTCAACAGGGAGTACAAACGCGATTTCGAAAAGGGACTGCCGATTGATCTTCCTGTAAACTATTATCTGAATGACGATCCTTCAAAAGAACCGGTTCTTAGCTGGCGGTCTCATGCCAATCTCCTTTTTCTAAACTGGTTGAATTATTACGTGTACCAGGAAACCCCATATAATTTGCACGATATCAAGTAGAAATCAATTAAATCAAAAGTTCCGCATCAATAGTTTGCAATGCCTTACTTGCTGTTCAGAATAAGGTCAACCAGCTCCTGCGCAAATGAGAAGTGGGAATAACTATAGGATTTTAATTATTAGGATTTTGGAAATGGGTGGTTGGAATATTAAAAATCCGGTGACGAGTGCCACCGGATTTTAAAAGCGTTGATCAGGTTATTTTAGTTTGAAAAAAATTGGGACAGTATACTCAACTGCAACATTTTTACCCCTCTGTTTGCCTGGAGTCCAGTTGGGCATAATGCTGACAACCCTGAGTGCCTCCTTGTCGATACTGGGACTAACACTTCTTGCAATTTTAGGGTTTACGACTTTCCCATCTTTGTTTACGACAAACTTAACAAATACCTTGCCTTGAGTTCCTGATTTTACTGCATCATCCGGGTATTTGACGTTTGAGGCCAGAAATTGCCTTAATGCTGCTTCTCCACCTGGATATTCAGGCATTTGCTCAACTTGTATAAAAATTTGTTCTTCTGTTGTTTTTCCCTTTTGTTGAGTGTTAACTGTCGCTTCTGCAGTTTTATTGATTGTCTTTTTGTCTTGCTGAAGGTTATCATCTTTATCGAAGGCGAAAATCATGAGTAACGCTGCGGTTACAAGAACTCCCATCGAAAGCTTAAATGCTGCTGTTTTTGAGGATTTTATTTTTGTCATCATTTTGATACGAATTTTGATCAATGAGTAATTGAAATTATTTGCAATAACTGGTTGTTGCTCAAAAGAATTGCCTAATAATAGCAATCGGTAAGCTGCAGAACTAACACCAGGTTTTAAAACGCCATGATCGGCAAGGAATTCATGGTTCTCTCTGATTGATCTTTTTAAAAGCCAGATAAATGGATTGAACCATTGAAAAATAGTTAATATCTCTAAAATCATCACATCGAAGGAGTGTCGTTGGCGGACATGTTCCATTTCGTGGGCCAGCATCTCTTTCATTCCCTGGCTATTCACATCATTTCTGTTGATAAACACGTAATTGAAAAACGAGAACGGGGTAGTATCACGGTCGATTTTCACGATCCTGATCCCATCCTTTACTTCGATTTCGTTGTTCCGAATTAAATTGGTAATCTGGAATAGCCGGTAGAAGAAGAGAACCATAAAAATTGCTGTGCCAGTCAGGTAAACCAGCCTGATCAGTCCGATTGTCTGAATTGTTTGCTCAACGGCACTGGTAAGTTTTGTGCCATAAACGGTTACAGTCTGAAGCAAATTCTGATACCTCATGGCTGTTACTGTCACCTCGCTTAGCATAACAGATGGCATTGCGCTTGTTACCTGGAAATGAACGAAAGGAAGCAAGATGGAGAAAAATACGGTAGCCAGTAAATAGATCCGGTTAAGAACGAAGAAAGTCTCCCTGCGGAGAAACAGCAAATAAACTAATGTGAAGATGGTCAGGCTAAAACCTGATTCAAATACGAAATTTATAACTGTTGTTCTCATGGCTTTACTTTTTTTCGTTTTCCAAA
>JANYLE010000294.1 GCA_025363795.1 Mariniphaga sp.
ACCTGAACAAATTAAAAAGGATTGTAATTCATTCCATGGGTATCCTGTTAAATCCATCACCTCCGACTTTGTTGCTGATATCGTGCTGATACCTTCATTTACTACTTCGAACTTAAAGGAGACCATCGCTAAGAATCATATTTATATTCCCTGGATACAAGAACAGTATAAGGCTGGCGCTGAGATTGCAAGTTTCTGTACAGGCGCTTTTTTGTTCGGAGCGACAGGATTGCTTGATGGGAAAACGGCAACAACACATGTGGATGCCAGTAATGCATTTGCTTCTTTATTCCCATTGGTTTTGGTTAAACCCGATCAGACAGTTACAGCTGACGGGAGGTGCTATACAAGCGGAGGTTCCACTTCTACTTTTCAGTTGTTGGTCTTCCTTGTTCAAAAGTACTGTGGTAATGATGTCGCCATAAGAATTGCAAAGATTTTCGCAATTGATCTGGATCGTTATACGCAGAGCTATTTTGGAACATTCAGACCAAATTACACCCATAATGATGATCTGGTAATGCGCATTCAACGTGAAATAGAATCCAATTACGTTGAAATAAATACAATTGACGATGTAATTAAAAACTTGCCGGCGAGCCGGAGAAATATTGTGAGGCGGTTTAAAAAGGAGACCGGAATACCTCCGATTGAGTATTTACAAAATATCAGGATTGAAACGGCAAAGCGGCAATTGGAGCAAACCAATCATAGTATATCAGAAATAATATTTGGAACAGGCTATGCGGATCCTAAATCATTCCGTAAAATCTTTCATAAGTTGGTTGGTATGAAACCAATGGAATACAGGGATAAATTCAAGGTGAAATAGTTATTTCTTTAGCTTACAAATAACTATTGTCAGGAATTGTGAAATAAAAGGTTGAACCGCTTCCTTCTTTGCTTTCAACCCAAATTTTCCCACCTTGCTTTTCCACAAATTCTTTGCAAAGCAATAATCCTAATCCTGTACTTGGTTCACTTTCAGTCCCCAGTCTGCTGGTTTTTACATCAATCCGGAATAAATTATCAATTAGCATCTGGTCCATTCCAATACCGGAATCCTGAATGGCAATTTCGATGCATTTGTTTCCGGATGCTTTAGCTGAAAGATTTATTTTCCCTCCTTTGGGTGTGAATTTTACGGCATTCGAAAAAATGTTGCGGATGATGGATTGAAGCATATTTGTATCCGCAAAAGCCACTAACCCGGCAGGAATATCAGTGACTAATTCAATATCCTTGTTTTTGGCCGATTCCTGGATCATATCGATACTTTCGCCGACAACCAAATCCAATTGAATGACTTCCGGATTGAAAGAGATCATTCCCTGTTGAATTTGTGCCCATTTCAGCAGGTTCTCAAGTAAGCGGTAGAGGTTGTTGGCCGATTTGCTCATATCTGCTGCAATTTCCTGAACTTCTGTCATCGTGAGACTTTGTAATTCTTCGGACATTATCTGTGTGAGCCCTAAAAATCCATTGAAAGGGCTACGCAGGTCGTGGGCAATGATAGAAAAGAATTTGTCCTTTTCAGCATTTGATTTTGACAGTTCTTTGCTTTTTAGTTTGATTTCGTCCTCTGCCTGCTTGCGCTCCGTAATATCGCGTGCAATGGTCAGAATATGAGGCTCATTGTTAAGGACAATGATATTGGCCGAAATGATGGCAGTTTTCAGGGAGCCATCTTTGCATCTGAACTTGGATTCGAGGTTTTTGATGAAACCCTTCTCTTTGATACCGGCAATCATCTTTTCGAGATCTTCAGGTATTGCCCAAATATTTATTTCTGTCGAGAATTTTCCTGCAACATCCTCCTGGGTAAATCCAGTTATATTTGTAAATCCCTCGTTAACATCAATGTAAGCTCCATCCCGACGGTTGATGTTGATTGCATCGCTGCTGGTTTGGAAAGCTTGCCTGTATTTTTCCTCACTCTCTTTTAACAGCATCTGTGCACGATACTTCTCCGTTGAATCCGAAAAAACCAATACAACGCCCGTCGTGTTTCCTTGCTTGTCACGAATAGGTGCTGCGCTATCTGCAATTTGATACTCTTCACCTTTGCGGCTTATTAAAACGGTATGATTTTCAAGCGCTACGATCTCACCGCTTTTCAATACCTTTTAAACCGGATCGGCAGCCGTTTCCCGGGTTTCTGCATGAATGATGTTGAAAACTTCCGTCAATACTTTTCCTTTGGCATCAGCCAAATCCCATCCGCAAAGTTTTTCGGCGACGGGATTCATCTTGACGATCAAACCATTTATATCAGTTGAAATGACCCCATCACCAATGGAGTGTAGGGTAATAAAAAGATTCTCCCTGTTTTCCTCCAGTTGTTTTGTGATTCTTTCCTGTTCGGAAATTTGAAATTGAAGTTGCAGTTTATTGTATGATTTCGCTGATAGATCATTGGCAAAAACAAACAAAAGCTGTGCAATTTTATCGAATTTCTTCAATGACATTTGAGGAACTTCATTCAACGCCTGCATATAATCTTCGCGGTTTGCTCCAATCTGATCGGCATACGCCAGCATTTGCTCTTCATTCAATGCTTCATTGCGAACCTGCCCGCAGAGCCAGTTCGCGATATGCTTACCGCCGACCGTAATGCTTGCTCCGGCATCCAATAAACCCCCGCTCAGGCAAGGTTGAATAATGGGACCCGCAGGATTATTACAGCCAATGATGGCATCAGACCGGAAACAATTGACACAGCCTTTCTCTGTTTTGCGAATGATGTCTTTGCACAAATGGGTAAAGTTACTGGGCTTGGTAATCGGAGTGCCATCAGGATGTGTAATTATAGAGGCTACTTCATGGGCATCAGCAAATAAATCCTGTAACCGCTGTAGCTCCTCCAGATTGAAAAGATCATAAAAGCTGATATCTTCTAAATCAATAGCGAGCGATTTCGCTAATTTATCCCGATCATCCATCATAATATCCTTTTGCACGAGTGATTTCTTATCTATTTGGGTCAATTTCAGTTTGGCAATAAGAGCGAAGCTCCGGAAAGAGTTCGAAAGTACATATTTCCGGAATCAAAAGGGTTCTTTGATGAATGTATTTTTGTGGAGGGTGTTAATCCCTTGTGAGTTCTGAAAACGTTGATGGACTGTAGTTCTATCGCACCAGCTTTCTTAATTCGAAACAATGGCTTTTACCATAGCAAACGTAAGCAATAGCAATCGAAGATCGGCATAGCCAAATTGCCTGACCCAATCACTTGATCGGACATAGCAATTGGAGTAACCGCAGAGGAGGGATCAACAAAGCACAAATCTCCGCTTGCATGAAAGATTAGACTTGTCTTTAGAACGCCTGCGCAAAAGAGGGTAGGAGGGGCAACTCGTTAGTTATTACTAGTGGGGTCGTTTACTCGATTGGCACCAGTAATTTTTTATCCCAGTTAAATTAATTATTGTCAGAATTAATTGTAGCCATCATTAATCGCTGTAATGAAGTTTGTAATTATTTTTCCATTTTCAGGGGTAAATGGTTTTCTTAGCCTAACCAATAGAATATTACTATCTAATTCTATTTCAAGACCATTGTATCTTTTAACAGTTTCTAAAAAACTTCTTGAAATGTTATTCCGAATTTTTGATTCATCATTTGAAACAACAAAGTACTTTTTACTAAAATCTTTATCGTAATCAAAGTCGATGTCTATGCTTAAAAACAAATCATTTATTTTATCTGAAAATGTTTCTGGTCTAATAAGTACACGTCCATAATCTCCTCTAAGTATTGCTATTCCAATTAACTCATATTCTGAAAATCTGTTTTTCTTTCTGTGGGGACTTAATACCTTTATAACTATATGTTATACTTAACAACAATAAAAATGATACATTTTGATTATTTGTTACTTCAACAACATCAGATAAGACAACTAATGAATAATTACTTAATGAGTCAAAACGAGAAATTAAGTTTTCAATTTTTTCAACCTCCAATTCATTCAATTCTCTGAATTGACAATTTGGCATTGTTGACTTTATATTATCAATTATAATATTTTCATTCATTCTTTGTGAATTATTGCCACCAACTACTTTATATCCCTAACCAACCTTTCCTTTTACCTCTGGATATTGCTGCAGATGCGCAACTCAGCTGCGTGTTACGTTTTGTAAACGTACATAATTTTTCAAAATTCCAGATCATCAAACAGCGCTTTTATTTTTTTATTATTCCCAACAAGAAACCAGTCAGGTTTCGAAAATCTGGCTGGTTTTAGCAATACGAAAAGCCTTTACGGTTTAGCTTACCACTGTTGCACTGAAGGGCCATTTTTGAGCCGGGAGGAGTTATTTTGAAGCGGGAACGAACTATTTTAAAGCGGGGAAGAATTATCTTGAAGCGGCAAGGAATTATCTTGAAGCGGGGAAGTTTTTCGCTTAAGCGGGAACGAACTATCTTGAAGCGAGGAAGTTTTTCGCTTAAGCGGGAACGAACTATCTTGAAGCGGGGAAGAATTATTTTGAAGCGGGAAAGTTTTTTGCTTAAGCGGGAATGAATTATTCTTCAATCCGGAAATTCCGTGCTTCAACCCGGAGGTTCCGTATAAAGACCCGGAAGTTCCGTTCCTCAATTTCAGGGCTCTGGTTCCAGAAACGGAAGCAGCGTTTGTTGGTATAAATGGTTGATTTAGAGGCGTAAAAGGATTATTTATCGAAGGATGGGAGTTTTTTCGGAGAAAACCGATGCTGATGAGTTGCCGGTTAGTCAGGTTGTATTTTGTAGCCCGATTCAGGGTTGATGCAAGTTATTATCAAACTGTCGGGTTACCTGCTGGTGTTAATATCCCGTTAGGTGAGGACAAAAAAAGAGCCGTATCATCAATAAAGGAAATCGCCTGGGCCGGACGGGTTCCGGGATTAGTTTCCGCGGCTTAAAACCGCGGAAACTAAA
The DNA here is from genome assembly GCA_025363795.1 of Mariniphaga sp. GTDB lineage: Bacteria > Bacteroidota > Bacteroidia > Bacteroidales > Prolixibacteraceae > JAAFHB01. The sequence goes on from JANYLE010000294.1 coordinate 4,924, forward strand.
AGGCTTCAAACTAATTGATCTAAGAGGCAATTGGCAGTTGCCAGCCGGCTATAACACAATTGCCATGAGCTTTATTTTTTCCCGGTTAAACTCTTGATTGTATCCACTTCCTCCTGTTTGTAAGGAGTTCCGTCTTTATGAAAAATTTCGTGGAACCAAAGTTTGGGTTCTGAACCATCGGCAATAGGTTGGTCCCATGCATATTTGGTATTTGATTTCCCATCAACCAATCCCCAGTTGATCGCGCCAATATTGTTTGATTTGAGCAAAGGCATGATGTTTTGAAACAGGCTGTTATTGCGGCGAGCCATGTACTCGGAGCAAACAAGCGGACGGTTGTATTTTTTCAGTGTATCAATAGCTGCCTGGTGTTTTTCAGGACTTTCGTAGTTGTGGTAGGTGATGATATCCGAATTTTCGACCTGGAATTTGTTGAGGTCTGATAAACTCAAATTCCAAACTGCGGAAGACAATGGTTGTGATGGATTAACCTCGCGGCCCCAGGCGAAAACCTTTTGCAATAGTGGGAGTGATTTGTTGCCATAACCTGAGTTTCCGGGTTCGTTGTACAAGTCCCAGATGGCGATGCGCTTGTCATCTTTAAACGTGGTCAGAATATCTTTCACATAGGTCTCCAATGTTTTAACAAGGGTCGTGTCGGTATAAAGCAATTCGCCCGGATCGCGCACCCAGCCTGAATTGTGAACGCCCGGTTTCGGATCGGGTTGTTTGCCAGCCTGGTAAGTGGGATTCCAGCAATCATCAAAGAATACAAATACGGTTTTGATGCCATGTTTGCTGGCAATGGTGAGGTAGGTATCCATTCTCTTTTTGAATCCTTCCTTATCAATCTGCCATGCCAGGTGGTGAAGATAAACCCGCATCACGTTCATTCCGATTCCTTCGGCCCAGCCCAGTTCGCGGTTGACGGTAGCGGTGTCGAATGATTCGGACTGCCAGTTTTCCAATTGATTGATGGCTGTGCTTGGGTTAAAATTGCTGCCACGAAGCCAGCCATTTTCGGTTCCCCATTGCTGGGCTTTTTCGGTCGTCCAACGTGTTGCAACAACCTGCTTTTCTTTTGGTTTTTGTTGGCAGGCCGTTAAGGCCATTGTTCCCGCGATTACCAGGATTAAAAGGATTTTTTTCATCCGTCTAAGTTTTTTTTAATTTGATTATTGAGATATAAAATGCTGATCTAAATATATATGATTTTATTCGGCCTGGCCTGAAGGAATATTCAGCACCTTACCTGCAGGAACGGGATTGCCAAAGTTGGGCGTTCCATCCGAATTCCATTTGAAAGATTGCATGCGCACATCGCGCTCCCAGCCGGAGGTTGTATTTTTCTTGGAATGGTAAATAATCCAGTCTTCGGTATTATCTGGCGATTTGACGAATGAGCAATGTCCGACTCCGTAAACCTGTGAATTTCCCTGGAATACCGGGCCAGATTTTTTCCAATTGGAAGGATCCAATAAATCGCCATCAGGATTGATCAGTTGTAACATTCCCAGGCGGTATTCCACCAACCACGATTCGCGACATGAATAAACGACGAATACCTGATCTCTATTTTTCAGAATTTCAGGGCCTTCGTTCAGATTGAGCGGGCCTCCCGTTTCCCAGCTTTCGACAGGTGATGAAAGTTTAACGCGCTTCCCTTTCATTGTGTATGGGTTTTCCATTTCGCAAATATACAACTGTTGCTGTGTTGCGTCGGTGGTTTCCTGTTTGATCCAGCCCGACCATATCGCATACAACTTGTCTTTGTGTTCGAGAATGGTCATGTCGATTGCCCAGACATTGGTTGAAGGATCGGCAGGATTATCGCCCGTATACAAGACGCCCATGTCTTCGTAATCGCTGAAAACGTCTTCAGTTTTCGATCGCAGTACCCCTGTGCGCTGATGGATAAACGGAGGTCCCGACTCACCGGCAGCATAATATACGTACCAGCGATTGGAGATGAAATGAATTTCGGGAGCCCAGACACACGCGCTGTTCCACCCTGTTGCAGGAGCTGTCCAGATGGTTCTCAGCTCACCCTTTTTGGTCATTTTTTGCGCTTTGGAGAGAACAATCGAGTTATTGGCTGAATAGCAATAGATGTAATCGTTTCCCTGCTTAACCATCCAGGGATCAGCACCATCCCATACCGGGTTGGCAAAGGTTTTTATTACCTTGTCCCCGGTAGTTGTCGCACTTTTGCTGCAACCTGTAAATAAAATGATTAATAGCAATGTTAGTACTGAAGTCTTTATTCCCATGCGTATAAAATTTGTTTTTTAGTGATAGTTTGGAATCCCGTAAATGCAGGATGTTTTAATTTTTATCTTCGGTTTGTGACTTACCGGTCATGACTATTTCATTATTTATTAAACATAGTCCCATCAAATATCATTACGCTTTTTCCCTTCTTGTTTTCCAACCTGAGGTTACAAATGTACAACTATCAGGGATGAATTGCTTAACCAGATTTGAACGCAGGTGGTTTTCTTTACTCAAAATCAGCGGTGCAAAAAAAATCAGGGCCGGAAAACCGACCCTGAATAATGCTTTTAAATATCTGTTATTATTGCTTAACAAACTTAATGGTATAAGGACCCGGATCCAGAATATTAATCGTTATTTTATAGGTCCCTGCCACGGTAATTTTCCATTTCTTATCCGGATTTCCCCCTTTTACAAGTTGAATGGTCGTTTTGGTAAGATCGGATTCATCATTAACGACGGGCATAAAAAAATCACATCCCCAGTTTCCGGTAGTTGTAGGAATTTTAAAATTTCCAACTGTTAATGGACCGGTCCAGGTAAATGTAAAAGGATCGTTCGGATCAACAATCATTGGGGTTGGTTTGCCAATATCCCAGCCGGCTGGTGTAGCATCTCCCACCAAATAGAGTTGTTCGTATACTGGGACATTATAGATCGTGATATTTTTTGTCTTCTCACATGCTGTCAGAACTATAATTCCCAAAAGAAGCATTGACAGCGACAGTTTTATATTTTTCATTTGCTAATAGTTTGTTTTTTTAAGTTCATATGGAACAGCCATGAATTAATTTCATCTTCGGTTATGACTTGTTAGTCATGGCTATTCCATATTGAATAAATTCTATCTGTTATATTTCTTTTGTAATTTAAAGATCATAGCCAGGATTCTGTTTCAATTGAGGTGAAACACCCAACACTTCGAGTCCAATCGGAAATATTTCGGTATGATTATCTGTATCAGCAGTTTTATCCCACCAGGTTGCCGTATTAAACTTACCGAAACGAATCAAATCGGTACGTCGGCGTCCTTCACCCAGGAATTCGCGACCCCATTCGTCAAGCATTTCAGCTTCTGTAAGTTTACTCCCATTTTCAGGATACAGGCTGGTAGATCCGGCTGGAAAGTAACGCTTACGCACTGTATTTAAGACCTTTTCTGCACCGGTTTTATCCCCTTTTCTGAATTTGCATTCTGCTAAAGCATAATAAACCTCTGCCAAACGGACTTCAGCATAATCTGATTCGATTTTATGGGTGTCGACTGTTTTATAGAAAGGATATTTCACAAAATAAACACCTGAATTCTGATCTGCATGGTTCATATTTGATGCCAGATCCGTTGGAACTTTATCAGGTGCCAAATTATCAAACCAGCCCACCTGATCCCGAATATAAAGATCATAGCCTTTAGTTGATGTAATTCTATTTTTCCCATCATTGTAGGTCAGATAACCAAACAAAAACATGCCTTCGCGTGTACTATTCCCCAGATTCTTATACAATTTTAAACGAACATCATCGGGATAATTTTGAAACTTCACGAAAGGTTGACCCAAATTTGATGTGTAGTTATAAATGTTTCCGGCTACATCGTGGCCGGGTTGTAGGGAGTACTTAGGATTTGCAGTACCAAAATCAGTAAATTCAAAGTATTTATTTACATTGTAAGGAAGCGCCCACCAATACATTCCGGAATCATATTGCCAGTGCGTACGTCCAAATGATCCTGGGAAAGCAAAAATAGTTTCCTCACATAGATCATTGTTCCAGTCATAGGGAGCATCCCAACGGTTAGCAATCCCGTAAGATCCGTATTTACCATCTATGATTTCCTGACTAACTTTAGCGCAATCGTCAAACCTGTCTGTACCGGTATATACTTTTGCATTCAGGTATAGACGTGTTAGTAAAGCCATTGCTCCTGCCTGTGTCCATCGGCTTGTCACAATGCCTGCATCACCTTTTTTAGCCATATCAACTACCGCTTCCTTCAATTCTTTTTCGATAAAATCGAATGTTGCCTGAGGGGTTGCTTGTAAAGGAGCCTGCGTTGCTCCTTTGGTGGTTTCGACGATTGGTATATTTCGGTAAAGATCGAATAATCTCAAATAATACCAGGCCCTCAAAGTCCTGAGCTCCGCTACCAGGGATTTTTGTTCCGCTAAACTCATATTGAATTTAGAGACATCCAATGCACGAATATCCTCGAGTGAGTTATTTGCAAGCGAAATGCCGATAAAAAGATTTTTCCAGGCGTCATTGCAGAAGCCATCGGTAGTGGTCCAGGTATGATTGTGAAGACGGATGTATTGACCTCCGTCATACCAGTCTCCCTGCCGATTGGGTGTCATGAGCTGATCAGCCGTGTTTTCCTGAAGCACGAACTGAGTTCCCTGGATAGTCCAGTACCCATGTTCAAAACTTCTTAGAAATGAGCGATAAACATCATCCTTTGTCTGGTAGAATGTGTTGGAAATAATCTTGTCATAAGTTGTCTCTTCCAGATTAGTGCAACTATTTGTGGTCAGGCCTCCCAACAGGAAGACCAACAGCATATATATATAATGATTCTTCTTCATCAGAGTAAAATATTAAGGTTAAAATGAGATTTGAGCACCTATCAACAATTGTGAAGTCGTTGGATAATAGGCTTTAGATGTATTAACGCCTGGGGTTAATCCATTTACCGGATAGATTTCAGGATCTATACCTGAAAAACCGGTAATCTTTGCCAAATTCTTGCCTGATGCATACAGTCGGATCGAACTAAAGTATTTTGAGTGCGATTTTATGGTATAACCTAAATTTACCACATCCAATTTCACATAGTCACCCTTTTCAAGAAAGTAGTCGCACAAAACTTTATCACCTTTAATAATTGAATTCTTACCATATGCTGACGCAATTACGTTGGTATTTGGAGATGATTGGAGGCCATAATAAAATTCATGTGTATTGAAAATATCATAACCGAATGCGCCACGGAAATACAGACTTAAATCCCATCTTTTATATTTCAATGTATGATTCATACTTGCTGTAAAACGAGGTAATCCGTTACCGACAATTCGTTTGTCATCATTTGTCGCCTTATTCTGCTGAATGACTTTTCCTTCTTTGCTGAAAACCAACATACTTCCATTTTGGTCAACTCCTGCGAATTTCCACATATAGAAATTACCGATTCGTTCACCTTCCTGCAATCTCTGGGATGGTCCGGGAGACCCTGGTGCAGGCATTCCAGCCATGTCAACATAGTTTTGTCCTTGAAAGATATTATTCGAAAAAGAGAGGAATTTATTACCGTTCGTTGCACCAACCAGGCCTATCTGATAACTAAAATCTCCTTTTTTAATAACTTTTACAGTTAAATCAAGTTCCACACCGGTATTGAGCATTGAACCCACATTGGCATAGGTTTGAGTTTGAGGATTCGGAGGAACCGGGGCATTATACCAGCCCAGAAGGTCTTGTTGCTTTCTTCTGTAATAGTTAACACTTCCCTGGACCACATTTTTGAACAATGAAAAATCGAGCCCGATGTTCATATTTTTTCCTTTTTCCCATTTCAAATCTGTATTGGTGTTATTTGCGGGGCCCCAAACCTGGTAATAACTGCCGTTGAACAAATAGTATCCATATCCTCCGTAAGTAGATAATGAGAGGTAATTTCCAAAGTCCTGGTTACCTGTAACACCGTAATCTCCACGTAATTTAAGATCGCTAACCCAGTTAATATCCGTCATAAACGACTCTTTGCTGATTCTCCAACCTAAAGATACTGCCGGAAAATCGCCCCATTTATTATTTTTCCCGAATTTCGATGAACCTTCATGGCGCATACTGGCGGTAACCAGGTATTTATCAGCAAAGGAATAACTTAAGCGCCCGAAGAATGCAATTAGTTTTGAATCATTCTTATAACTTCCCATCCCGTTTCGGCCTTCGACCTGTTGGAATAATCCATCACCCAAATTATTGTAAGTAAGTGCATTGGATGTAAAGTCCTTATTGTCTGCCGACATGCCCGATGATTGGAAATATTGATATGAATAACCTGCCATTGCCTTCAAGGTATGTTGACCGGTTTTTAATGTATAGTTACTCAACCATTCCAAACTTTTTTGATCATACTTGTTATATCCGCGACTTGCCTCGCCTCTATAACCGTTTTGTATTTCTGTTGTCATGTTTGACGGCTTGAACCAGAAATCAAAGTAGTCTTTTGTGTTTTGAGCTATTGTGACCTGAGTATTAAGGTCCTTTGTGATATTCAGTTTAAAAGTTCCATCCCAGTCCAAAAATTT
>JANYLE010000314.1 GCA_025363795.1 Mariniphaga sp.
TTCCGTCACGATCAATAAAAAGGACCTTCTTCATTCTTGTATTGAATTTATTCATTAAATCAATCCGTCAAGCGCCTCCATTAATGTGGCATTCTCTTCGGGTGAGCCAACACTAATGCGCAGACATCCTTCGCAAAGCGCAATCGACGACCTGTCGCGGACAATGATTTTCTCATCAACAAGGTATTGATAAATTCCGCGCGGATCGTGCATTTTCGCCAGTACAAAATTGGCATCTGTGGCGTAGACCTTTATCACAAACGGATATTTTTTTAGATCGGCAATCAGTTTCTCCCGCTCTTTCAGGATAATCGCGACCCAATTAAGTTTTTGCTGCTCATCTGCCAGCAGTTCAAGCCCCTTTTGCTGGGTCAGAATGCTCAGGTTATAAGGATATTTAATCCGGCTTAAAACCTCGATGATCTGTTCATCTGCAAAGGCCATTCCCAGTCGGAGTCCTGCCATTCCCCAAGCTTTCGAAAATGTCTGAAGAATCACGAGGTTAGGATACTGACTCAAAACCGGCAGAAATGATTTTTCGGGACAGAAATCGATATAGGCTTCATCCACGACAACTATGCCGCTGAAACTTTCGATAATATGAACCATACCCTTATTATTCAAGGCATTGCCTGACGGGTTATTTGGGGAACAAAGAAAGATAATTTTGGTATCAGTATTTACAGCGGCAAGAACAGCATCGGCATCCAACTCAAAATCAGCCGTCAGTGGAACCAAATTTACCCCTACATTATTAGTATCGGCAGCAACCCGGTACATGCCATAAGTTGGATGAATTGAGACGATATTATCTTTCGCCGGTTCGCAAAATGCACGGAACAACAGATCAATCGGTTCGTCGCTTCCATTTCCCAGAAAGATATTTTTAACCGGTATATTTTTAATTTCACTGACCCTGGCTTTCAGTTTTAACTGACGCGGATCAGGATAACGGTTCCAGGGCGAATTGTAAGGGTTTTCGTTGGCATCGAGAAATGCAGCCGCCTCACCCGAAAACTCATCCCTTGCACTGGAATAGGGCTTCATGGTGCGGATATTATCCCGAAGTAATTTATTAATATCTAAGCTCATATACGATTCTTATACTTGAAATCTCATCATTAATTATTCATCCTCAGCGTTGCTGCATTTTTGTGGGCAATGAGTTGCTCAGCTTGCGCCATCTCTTCAATGACCGGACCTAACAGCATAATTCCCTCTTTGGTAATCTCCTGAAAGGTTATCTTTTTGCTAAAACTGTCCAACCCAATCCCGCTGAATGATTTGGCCCAGCCGTTGGTCGGAAGCGTGTGATTGGTTCCCGAAGCGTAATCGCCTGCACTTTCGGGTGAATAGTTTCCTATAAACACCGAGCCGGCATTCGTAATCCGTTCTGCCAGATCTGCGGCATCTTTTGTTGCAATAATCAAATGTTCAGGGGCATAGAAATTAATCAGGCTTACCATCTCCTCGGTATCTTTGACAAGGATGGCGCGGCTATTTTCGAGCGCTTTTGCGGCTGTTGCTGAGCGGGGAAGTGCGGCCAATTGTTTCCCCATTATTTTAATCACATCCTTAATCAATTTTTCATCTGTGGTTACCAAAATAACCTGGCTGTCGGGACCATGTTCGGCCTGCGATAAGAGGTCAGCGGCAACAAATGCCGGATTTGCCGATTCATCTGCCATCACCGCCACTTCGGATGGACCGGCAGGCATATCAATGGCACAATCACCCATCGCCACATACTGCTTGGCAGCTGTGACCCATGAATTTCCGGGACCGAATATTTTATCCACCTTTGGAACCGATTCTGTTCCATAGGCCATTGCACCAATCGCCTGCATACCCCCGATTTTATAAATATCAGTGATATGACAAATAGATGCCGCATATAGAATCGCGGGATGAATTTTCCCGTGGATATCGGGTGGTGTACAAAGTACGACATCAAGGCAACCTGCAATCTGCGCCGGAATACCGAGCATCAATACCGTTGAGAATAAAGGTGCCGAGCCACCGGGTATGTACAATCCAACCCTTTCAATCGGAAGCGATTTTTGCCAGCATTTCACACCTGGCATCGTTTCAATGACGCGATGAGGAATCTTCTGTGCAATATGGAAGGTGTCAATGTTTTTTGCCGCAATGGCAATCGCATTTTTTAGTGCCGGATCGATTTCAAGAACAGCATTCGCAATCTCTTCGGCGGTGACCTTAAAATCAGCGACATAAACATGGTCAAACCGACTTGTAAATTCCCGGAGCGCTTCATCTCCGTTTTCACGGATCTTCAACATCACTTCGCGAACAGCCTCGCTCTTGTCCGAATTATCGGCAGATGGTCGTCGTGTAATTTCCGGCCACGAATTAAACAGGGGGTATCGGTAGATTTGCATGACGTTCGAATTTATAAAATCATTTTCTCAATCGGAATAACCAATATTCCTTCAGCGCCATTCTTCTTCAGATTACCAATCACTTCCCAAAATTCGCTTTCGTTGATCACTGAATGAAGCGAACTCCAGCCACTTTTTGCCAAGGGCATAATTGTTGGGGATGTCATTCCCGGAAGGACTTTAATAATCTGTTCCAATTTGTCATTAGGGGCATTCAGCAGGATGTATTTTTTCCCTCTTCCCTTCTCAACGGCTTCGATGCGGAAGATCAGTTCATCGAGGATGGCTTGCTTCTCTTTCGAAAGATTGGGAGTTGCAACGATTACAGCTTCCGAATCCATAATGTTCTGAACCTCTTTCAACCGGTTACTTACAAGCGTACTTCCTGAACTTACAATATCGAAAATAGCATCAGAAAGGCCAATCCCGGGTGCAATCTCAACTGAGCCTGCAATAAAATGAATATCAGCCTTGATATTGTTCGTGGTTAAAAAGTCCTTCAAAATCCGGGGATAGGAAGTGGCGATTTTCTTTCCGGCAAACCAATCAAGACCAGCATATTCGATATCCTTTGGAATAGCGAGAGACAAACGGCATTTACTGAATCCCAGATGTTTGATGGTCTCAACCGTTTGTTGTTGTTCTGCCACCTCATTTTTACCGACGATACCGATATCGGCAACTCCATCGGCAACACATTGAGGGATATCATCATCGCGCAGGAATAAAGCCTCCAGCGGGAAGTTTTTTGCAGGTGAAATCAGTCGACGGCTACTTGCAACAAGCTTAATACCTGTTTCAGTGAGCAATGCCATCGAATCTTCGTTTAACCGACCTTTGGTCTGAATAGCAATTCTTAAAATAGAATCCATGTGTTTAAATTAAAAAAGGCTTACCTGAATAATGAGGTAAGCCTTTGATTTGGTAATATGATAATGGACGTACCAACCCCGGCTCACCTTAAGGTAAGTGATGATGAAGTCCTGTATGAATGCTGATCTTTGTCATATTTATTTTAATAATGCAATATTAAGCAAAAATCAGATTAAATCATCCAAGTCGCAAAATTGAATGTTAAATTTTAATTAATTGTCATTACAATCGATTGCACGATTTAATATATTTGCATCCGGATAACTAAAAACAACTCTATGACAAAAAAGATTATCGCTCTGTTTCTTCTTGTTTGTATTGCTTCTTCTGGTTTCTCGAAAACGGTGGACAATAAAAAACTATTCACCGCCGGGTACATTAAAAAAACGATGAAGAAAGTAACGACATGGCAACTTAAAAACCCCAAACATGAATCAACGGACTGGACCAACGGGGCTTTTTATGCCGGTGTCAGTGCAGCATGGGAAACCACAAGGTCGAAACCAATTTACCAGGCCATGATGGACATGGGAAAATCAAACAGCTGGAAACCAGGTAAAAGGTGGTACCATGCTGATGATATCGCGATATGCCAAACCTATGTTGATGTCTATAAAGTGGAGAAAAAACGGGAGATGATTCAGCCTTTTATCGATACGCTGGCTGTTCTAATGAAAAATCCCTATCCGACAAAAGGTGACGAGGTGATTAAATGGTGGTGGTGCGATGCATTGTTTATGGGGCCGCCTGCCATCGTTAAACTGGGAATTGTAACCGGCAATGACGATTACCTTAAATTCAGCGATCATCTGTTCAAAGAAACGTACGACCTGCTGTATGACAAACAGGAACACCTGTTTGCCCGCGATCTCAAATATGTGATCAAAAATGACGGGAAAGATATTCGTGAAGCCAATGGAAAGAAGATATTCTGGTCACGCGGAAACGGTTGGGTAATGGGTGGCCTTGTAAGGGTTTTAGAAGAGTTACCTGCCAACTATGCGGGTCGCGAATTCTATATTCACGTCTTCAAAGAGATGGCGGCACGATTGAAAGAACTGCAACAGGCTGACGGAATGTGGCGTGCCAGTTTGCTCGATCCGGATTCCTATCCGGGAGGTGAAGTAAGTGGCTCCGGTTTTGATTGTTATGCTATGGCATGGGGAATCAATAACGGGATTCTCGATAAAGCGACTTACCTTCCCGTAGTTGAAAAAACGTGGATTGGACTAAACCAATGTGTCCGTGAGGATGGTCACGTTGGATGGGTACAGCCAATAGGTGCAGATCCAAAGAAAAATTTCACAGCCGACAGCTGGGAAGTTTACGGCGCCGGCGCTTATCTGCTTGCAGGAAGCGAAGTGATTAAACTGAAAAGATAACCTGATCCCCTGAAAGTTATTGCAATTTTCAGGGGATTCTTGTTTCAAATTTCAACCCAAAATTGGTACATCTTCATTCAGAAAGTTATACCTTTATGGTGAAATTCACAGTATCATGAAGACGGTATCGTTAAAAATTGAAGATTCAATTTTCGAAGAGACGGAAAAGATACTTTCCCGTGTTAAAAAATCCCGCAATAACTACATCAACGAGGCGATTGCCTATTATAACCGGCATCAAAATCAATTCATCGCGGAACTGAAACGCAAAAACAAATCAGAATTAACCTCAACAGGCTACTTAACAGCGATTAAAGATTTTGAGCGGGATGATTATGTCGATTGATCAATCTCGTATTTAGATTGCAGTTAGCCCGGATATACAATTATTGACGCACCTGGCATTGCTTAAAGGGGAATTGATGCGCTGCTACCCACTTCCCTGCCGAACAGCGAGCAGCAACCGTATTTCTTCCTATTCCTTCCAATTGCTGATTTTTATTTTTTGAAAGGAGACCTCAAATGAATACACTTTCAGAATCTTCCACGCAGGATCACAATCGAAAAACGACCATCATCCTGATTATTACAGGCCTGATCGCTATTGCATTGGCCTTTATCGTCGGAACTACCGATAATCCTCCCGGAATTCTCCTGTTACTTTTCGGGTTATTTACACTTGTATTCGCATTTCTGCGTACCACTGGCAAAACACAAAAACTCGGGTCGGCGCTCCGATTATTGTATTGGGCTCCCAGAACACTGGGTATTGTATTTGCAGCCCTAATCAGTTTGTTCGCATTGGATGTTTTCAATGAAGCGGGGGGATTTTGGGCAACGAGTCTCGCGCTTTTCATGCACCTTATCCCAACATTTGTCCTCATCGGTATACTTGTACTTTCGTGGCGTCGGGAGTGGATTGCAGGAATTCTCTTCACCGCACTGGGGTTGTTGTATGTAGTATTTGCATGGAACAGGTTCCCGTTATCTACCTGTCTGCTGATTGCCGGCCCTCTTGTATTGACCGGGCTGCTTTTCTTCCTTAACTGGAGGTACAGAAAAGAAATACGGGCAGGTTCACACACATAACTAAACCTCAATTGCAATTAAGTTGCTGCAAATCTTTTGGATCGAAAAGAACAATTACATACCTTCCAGGTATCCGCTCATGGAACTCGCAAAGCGATAAACATTTCCTCTTGTGGCGGCCTGCCATGCTCTTTTATAATCTATTCAGTATCGTGATCCAATTACCCAAACCAACCCGGTTGATTCGGATCTGGTCACCTTCGGCCACTTTAATTTATTAATAATATGGCTTTTAGGTATTATTGAATACCCTTCCGGAATGGGTTATATTTGGTATCTTTGTGGGATTTAGATAATAAAATTAAAAATTTAAATCATGGGCAAACTTATTTTGAACAGACTTGATTATTCAAGAATTCAAAAGTGCATTAACGATGCGAAACAGTTTAAATCTATTAATGCCACAGAGGCAGAAAGCTTAAAAAAGGAATTGAATTCGGCCAAAATTGTTGAGCCACAGGAGATTCCGGCTAATGTCGTAACGATGAATTCCATTGTAAAAATCAGCTTCTTAAACTCGGACAAACAGATCGAATTCAGAATCGTATATCCCGATCAGGCCAACTTAAAGGAGAATAAAATTTCAATTTTCTCCCCGATTGCTACGGCACTAATTGGTTATAAAGTAGCAGATGAAATTGAATGGATCGTCCCTGCCGGACTAACCAAAATAAGGATTGATGAGATAATTTATCAACCCGAAGCTGCCGGAAATTATAATCTTTAAAATCAATGGTTAAGATCGGCTGATCTTAAGAACATCAGATAGCTATTTGTGCCCGTTTGACTTTAAGTCATCCGGGCACTTTAATTTTTACCCATGCGATCTGGTAGAATTATCCCTGTTGAAGAAAACAGGAGAAGATCAATTAAGAAATTAAAAAATGAAGAATTGAAGGAATGAAAGAATTGGGAAAGTGAGAAGATGAGAGAATGGGAATGTGTGAATGATATAACTCTATTATAGAATTATATAACATATCTAAGCCAATAAAGGGATAACCTTGCATTAATTATTATCAATAATTAATACATAAAAAGAACATGAAAAACTTGAAAAAGATTAGCTATGTACTATTAATAGCCATTGTTGCATTTTCGGGATTCCTTTTTACTTCGTGTAAAAAAGAAGCAACTGAAACGAATATGATTATTAGAAGGTGGACATTAGAGTCGAAAACTATAGCCGGATTGAATGTTGCAACAGACTGCGAAAAACTGGCAGTATGGAATTTTAAATCGGATGGAACTTATGCGATCTACGATTCGTGTAACAAAACACTAACAGGTACCTGGAAATTGGCAGCCGATGCTAAAACATTAACATTGGATAATCTTACTGCTTATGCGGTAATTGAAAGTACGCTTACTAAACTTGTAATTGAATTGCAAGTAGGTAATGTCGGATTAACACGGTGGTCATTTAATTAATTGGATGATTACAAAATAAGAAAGGCTTCAAAATTTGGAGCCTTTTTTATTGCCTAAACAATCCGACACTTACCGAGGTTTTCCGTTGTCTTGCTTATTGTTTACTGGAAGGGATCAATGATACACCTAACGACCAACCTGATTAAATATTAATGCCTAAGGAAGAATTCACTGGTTCAGGAGTTAGAAATATTGTCTCAGCCAACTAAGGGAATACACCCTTGCTGGCGAGGGCGATTTACCCTTGCTGGCGAGGGTGACTTACCCTTGCAAGCGAGGGTGACTTACCCTTGCAGGCGAGGGCGACATACACTTGCAGGCGAGGGTGACATACACTTCGGGCCAAGGGTGGATGGTTGTCTTCTTTGTCT
>JANYLE010000347.1 GCA_025363795.1 Mariniphaga sp.
CTGATCTTTACGAATCACGGGTTTGTTGGTAGGGATTACCACAACCTCGAGTTTATAAATATCCCATAGCTCACCTGCTTCAGTCTCGGCAGTACCGGTCATACCAGCCAATTTGTGGTACATACGGAAGTAATTCTGGAGCGTGATCGTTGCAAAAGTCTGGGTTGCATCCTCAACTTTCACCCGTTCTTTAGCTTCGATTGCCTGATGCAATCCATCTGAGTAGCGGCGACCCTCCATGATACGGCCAGTCTGTTCATCGACGATTTTAACTTTGCCTTCAATTAAAACGTATTCAATATCCTTCTCGAACATTGTATACGCCTTTAATAATTGATTCACGGTATGTACGCGCTCCGACTTAACCGCAAAATTTGTCAGAAGGACATCCTTCTTCTCCAGACGATCGGCTTCTGACAGACTCTTATCTGTTTGAATTTCTGCAATTTCAGCACCAACATCAGGAAGTACAAAGAAACCGCCATCTTCATTGTCTTTCGAAAGAACTTCTATCCCGTTATCGGTTAACTCAATTGAATTCAGTTTTTCTTCAATTACAAAGTAAAGTGGATCGGTAGCCTCATACATGTTTTTGTTGTTGTCCTGCATGTAGAAGTTCTCCATCTTCAGCATCTTCGCTTTGTTTCCCTCTTCACTCATGAAGCGGATCAACGGTTTATGCTTTGGAAGCCCTTTGTAGGCACGGAAAAGTGCCAACGCTCCTTCTTCTGACTCTTTGTTGTTGGATGAGCCAATTTTTTTCTTTGCCTCAACAAGGTATTGGTTGACCAGGTCGCGTTGTGCTTTTACCAAACGTTCAACTGGCGCTTTAAGCTCATCAAATAATTGATTTTCACCCTTTGGAACAGGACCTGAAATAATCAAAGGTGTTCGGGCATCATCGATCAATACCGAGTCAACCTCATCGACGATTGCATAATGATGTTTCCGTTGAACAAGGTCAGACGGATTAACAGCCATATTGTCGCGCAGGTAATCGAAACCAAATTCGTTGTTCGTACCAAATGTGATATCAGCTTCATAAGCGATCCGCCTTTCCTGTGAGTTGGGCTGATGCCTGTCGATACAATCGACCGAAAGACCATGGAACTGATAAATTGGCCCCATCCATTCAGAGTCACGTTTTGCCAGGTAATCATTTACCGTAACCAAATGGACACCACGACCTGCCAATGCATTCAGGAAAACTGGTAAGGTAGCAACAAGTGTTTTTCCTTCACCCGTACCCATCTCCGAAATCTTTCCGCTATGAAGGACAATACCTCCAATGAGCTGTACGTCATAATGCAACATATTCCATTTCTGCAATGTTCCACCGGCGAGCCACTCGTTTTTATAGATTGCCTTATCACCTTCGATGGTGACAAAATCTTTGGTAACCGATAGATCGCGGTCAAAATCAGTTGCAGTAACGACAATCGTTTCGTTCTCCATAAACCGGCGTGCCGTATCTTTCACGATAGCGAAAGCCGTAGGAAGTACCTGATTTAATACCTCTTCTATTTTCTTAAGAATCGTTTCTTCCAGTTTATCGACCTTGTCGTAAATCTTTTCACCCTCTTCGAGCGGCAGTTCCCCGCTCTCAGCCTGCTCTTTCAACGAAGCTATTTCGTCTTCTTCAGCTTTGATATACTCACGGATCCGGATTTTGAGGTTGGCAGCTTCGGCTCTTAACTCATCGTTAGTCAAACCTGGGAACCGAAGATATTCCTGTTTAATCTGCTGTAAAACAGGCATTATCTCTTTAATATCTTTTTGCGATTTGTTTCCGAAAAAGCTTGAGAGCACTTTTATTAAGAATGACATTACTTTATATTGTATGATTAATATCTAAAAAATATTCAGCCACAAATGTAACTCAAAAGTTGTAAGTACCGAAATCTATTGATCAATTCTATGGATGATAATTTGCTGCAACAAAAAGGAGCGCGTCTTGCGGTTGACAGTTAGCAATTAGCTATTGCATCAAGTGACTAAAAATCTTAGTTTCCGAAACTGACCTGCAGTAGAATCAGACACATCAATAAAAAAGAGCAGGTAAAATACCTGCTCTTCTCTATCTTATCATCCATATGACATCGGCGCCTCTTGTCACCACCCAAAGTCACAAAACACTTACTACTATGCCTTGGCACCGGCAAACGGATCAACAAAAACGCGCGCCTGCAATTCCCGGTCCATCATTAACAATCCCTGACCTTCGCCTTTGATTAACCTGAGGTTATGAAGGATTTGCTCCACATTAGCCTCTTCTTCAACCTGTTCGTCGACGAACCATTGCAGAAAACTTTTGGTTGCATGATCACTTTCATGCATTGCAATATCCATTAATCTATTAATCAAACCTGTAACGATCTGTTCATGAACCAAAGTTCTTTCAAAAACATCGACAACCCCATTAAAATCAATCTGCACTTCACCAATTGGTGTGAGCCTGACCTTTCCTCCGCGTTCGTTCAAATAATCAAAAAACCGCGTAGCATGCGCAAGCTCTTCCTGGTGTTGAATCCGCATCCAGTTGGCATAACCGGCCAGGCCAAGAGAATTGAAATAAGCGGACATCGACAAGTAAAGGTAAGCCGAAAGAAATTCAGCATTTATTTGCTCATTAAGAGCTTCTTCCATTGCCTTTTTTATCATAGCTCGAATTTTTTATAAAGTTTAGATACGGTATAAAAATAAATAAAATTGTGCAATTTCCACATAGCACTTAATTCCCCATTCTGCTGTTCAGCAGCTTTATTAATTCGTCCATAAACTGCTCGGTCGTAAGGTAATTCTCCGGTTTAAGTTTGTCACCATAGATCGAGAGTGCAAGGTCTTTCGTCATTTTACCCGATTCAACGGTGTCGATACAAACTTTCTCAAGCAGTTCTGAGAAATCGATCAATGGCTGGTTATTATCCAGTTTTCCGCGAAATGCGAGTCCGCGAGTCCATGCAAAGATGGAGGCGATAGGGTTGGTCGATGTAGGTCTTCCCTTCTGATACTCCCTGTAATGACGGGTCACCGTACCGTGAGCAGCTTCTGCTTCGATCGTATCACCATCTGGTGTCATTAAAACAGAGGTCATCAAACCAAGTGAACCAAATCCCTGAGCAACAGTATCTGATTGGACATCACCATCGTAGTTCTTACAAGCCCAGATAAAGTTACCATTCCATTTCAAAGCAGAAGCAACCATATCATCAATCAGGCGATGTTCGTAAGTGATGCCAGCTTCGGCAAATTGCTGTTTGTAAACATTGACGAAGATCTCTTCGAAAATATCTTTGAAAAAGCCATCATATTTTTTCAGAATCGTGTTCTTCGTGGAGAGATAAAGCGGCCATTTTTTAATGAGTGCCATTTTAAAACAGCTATGGGCAAAGCCCCTGATTGAAGCCTCGGTATTGTACATTGAAAGTGCAACTCCGGGTCCTTCAAAATGATAAACATCGTGTGGCTGAGCTCCTGAACCATCATCTGGTGTAAACGTCATGGTTAACTTGCCGGGACGGTCAACTAGGATATCGGTAGCCCGGTACTGATCGCCAAAAGCGTGACGGCCAATCATGATAGGTGCCGTCCATTGCGGAACAAGTCTTGGAACATTTTCAACAACAATCGGTTCACGGAAAATAGTCCCGTCAAGGATATTCCTGATGGTTCCATTAGGTGATTTATACATTTTCTTTAAACCAAACTCGGTCATTCGGGCTTCATCAGGCGTAATTGTGGCACATTTAATACCAACATGGTATTTTTTGATGGCGTAAGCCGAATCAACAGTAACCTGATCATCAGTAGCATCGCGATGCTCGATTCCCAAATCGTAATATTTAATGTCGATGTCCAGAAAAGGGAGAATCAATTGTTCTCTGATCATTTTCCAGATGATGCGCGTCATTTCATCCCCATCAAGTTCCACTACAGGATTCAGTACTTTAATTTTTTTCATTGAAAAGATTTTATATTATAAATTATTGATCATTATCAGCGTTCGCGAATGCTTTATGTAATAGATAAAACCTGAACATCAAAAATGTTCAAAGTCAAGACCAAATTTTGATTTAAGCTGTGCAAGCCCCGGATATTTTTCTGCAAGCAATGCCCACCTTTCTGCATCAGTATAAGGAATATGGGAATGAATAACTGTATCTGTCGACACGTTAAACTTTATATCAATCGATTCATTTTTAAAATGGCGGCGCAAATAACCAATGAGTTTTGGTTTAACCTCCAGTATCAGCTGATTAAGCTGTAGCTCGTTATCGAGTTCATAAATAATCTGCCATCCGTCTGTCAAATTGGGTTCGCGGGTACCAAGCGCAGATCTCAGGTGAGGAGAATCTATTTCACCGGCAAAAATCTTCCAGGCATCGAGTAACTCCTGCTGCGAGAAAGGATTTGCATTGCCGGTTTTGACATATTGATTTTCATTACTTTCCGACACAACATCTTTCCTTTCCTTAACCGGCTCATCCCTCAGGGCATCCAGAATAGAAGGAGTTGATAAAGCATGTCGTCCCGAAACCCGTTGTGTTGTAGGGCGTTCATTAACATGCTCCTTGATGATTGGTTTTGGAGGAATTGGAACTTTCACCGGACTAACGGTGCTTGTGCGGTTGATCACTTTAGCAGGATCAATCGTTGAAAAAATGGGTAAAAGGATCAGTGTGGCTACAGCATCGTCAACTGTTTTTTTTTTAGCATCTCTTCCAGTTGATCAATCCTCACAAGGGCCAGTTCTACTAAAAATCGCTGGTTGGAGGACCCTTTGTATTGGATATCGCAGTCGGTAGCAAGTTGCAGCCCGCCAATCAGGAAATCGACAGAACAAGATGCCGCCTGCTTTTTGTAGCGTTCCCGAATCTCACCACCCACTTCGAGCAGTTGAACCGTAACGGCATCCTTACAGATTAAAAGATCCCTGAAATGCTGTCCAAGGCCCATAATAAAATGGTGAGCATTGAACCCTTTATCCAATATCTCGCTGAATATCATTAAAGTGCCGGGGATATCCCCTTTCTGAAAGCATTCCGTCAACTTGAAATAATAGTCGTAATCGAGGACATTCAGGTTAGCAATCGTATCTTTATAGGTGACTTTTGCGCCACAAAAACTAACCACCTGGTCGAATATGGAAAGCGCATCGCGCATGGCACCGTCAGCTTTTTGGGCAATCACATTCAATGCCTCAGCTTCGGCGGTAATATTTTCTTTTTGAGCAACTTCAAGCAGGTATTTTTCGATATCAGGAATTGAAATCCTGTTAAAATCGTAAATCTGGCAACGCGAAAGAATCGTTGGTAAAATCTTGTGTTTCTCAGTCGTTGCAAGAATAAAGATAGCATGCGCCGGTGGTTCTTCCAAAGTTTTCAAAAAAGCGTTGAAAGCCGATTGAGACAACATATGTACCTCATCGATAATATACACGCTGTATTTTCCAATCTGTGGCGGAATCCGCACCTTGTCAACCAGTGAACGGATATCATCAACCGAGTTATTGGAGGCGGCATCCAGCTCATGGATATTATAAGAACGGTTTTCAGCAAACGACAAACACGATTCGCATTGGTTGCAGGGTTCTGTATCAGCCCCCATATTTAAACAATTGATCGTTTTTGCAAAAATACGGGCCGACGTTGTTTTACCAACTCCCCTTGGACCGCAAAAAAGGTAGGCATGGGCAAGGTGATTACTTCGGATTGCATTTTTCAAGGTCGAAGTAATCGAAGGCTGACCAACTACCGAATTAAAGGTATCGGGGCGATATTTTCGTGCTGAAACAATATAGTTTTCCATAAAACTCAAAGGCGTATTTGAAGCCAAATATAAAACAATTTAAAATCCTGCCAAGCCAGCCGGGAAAGAAGTTATCAACGAAGTTTCATTATCCGGAACATTTCCGAATAATATCCGTTATAATGGGGTGATTAAGTATTTAAGGTTAAACAATTAAAACAGCGTGAAATGAAAAAAATATTTTTTGCAAGTTTATTAATGGCGATCGTTTTAGGTGCTGCAGCACAGGGCAAAACGCTCTATGATTTTAAAGCCACTTCACTCGACGGACAGCCATTCGACCTTTCGTCGTTAAAAGGGAAAAAGGTACTTGTTGTGAATACCGCTTCCAAATGTGGGTTAACACCCCAATATGCAAATCTTCAGCAGCTTTACGACAAGTATAAGGACCGTAACTTCGTGATTATCGGATTCCCGGCCAATAATTTTGCCCAGCAGGAACCCGGAACCAATGCCGAAATCAAAGAGTTTTGCACGAAAAACTATGGCGTAACCTTTCCGATGATGTCGAAAATTTCAGTGAAGGGAGCAGATATCGACCCTTTGTATAAATGGCTGACGCTAAAAACATTGAATGGCGTTGTTGATGCCGAGGTACAGTGGAATTTCCAGAAGTTCATGATTGATGAGCAAGGTAAACTCGTTGGTTTTGTATCGCCTAAAGAATTACCAACCTCAGAGAAAATTACCAATTGGATTGAGGGAAAGAAAACGAATTAACAGGTCAACCCTCCAATACGGATCTTAGACCTTTTACTTCCATAAGAAAACCGGAGTTTGTTTTGTACAGCTCCGGTTTTTCTGCGTTAATGATAAAGCGCTCCGAAAAATTCTGGCTGGCAATGA
>JANYLE010000371.1 GCA_025363795.1 Mariniphaga sp.
GCATTGATTAATCTTGGTGACAAACAAGAAGCTACCTTATATCTAGGCCGCTTTGCGACTTTACTTCGAAGTGTACTTAAAAGCGTCAGGGCAAATGAAATTTCGCTTGATGAGGAGCTGTTGATGATCGAAAACTATATGCAACTCGAGCAGGCAAGATACAATAAGCCATTTAATTACACTATAAAACGTCCAAATGGAATCAGCTCTACCTTAATAATGATTCCGCCCCTGATTATTCAACCCTATGTTGAAAATTCGATTTTACATGGTTTCGCCGGAACAATTAATTATGCAAAAAGAATTAATATCTTAGCAGTCAAATCAGGTGATCAGTTAAGGGTCGTTATTAAAGATAATGGATCTGGAATAACCCAGGATAAAGAGCGTGAAACAGGGTTAGGAACAAAAATAACGAACGAGCGCATAGCCTTGCTTGAAGACCAGGCACAAGTTCTGATCGAATCGTATTCTGATGAGATTAATCATGGGACAACTGTAACCATTTCAATCCCGCTAAAACTAAAAAACACGGAAAATGATGAATGCAGTAATTATAGAGGATGAACCCTTGCTCGGAAGAAACCTGGCATTGATGATTAAGGAGTATTGTCCTGACATCAATGTAATTGCACTTCTTGATTCTGGAAATATGGCACTTGAGATCCTGCCGGTGATAAAGTATGATCTTGTATTTTCCGATATTCAACTCGGAGATATGGATGCATTTACACTTTTCGAACAGTTGGATAATCCAAATCAGCATATCATTTTTATTACTGCCCACGACGAATTCGCATTAAATGCCTTCAAGTTAAACGCGATTGACTATCTTCTTAAACCGATCTTCCCGGAGGATCTGAAACGAGCTGTAAATAGGGCGCTTGAACGTATTGTCAGCAAAGATCATCTGATCTCTCTTCAAGGAGCTTACTCTGCTCAGAAAACAGGTAAAATACTAATCAAAAGCAACGATGAAATACATTTCCTTTCGCCTGAAAAGATAATATATTGTGAGGCTGATGGTGCTTATACTAAAATCTTTCTTGATGATAATAATAGTGATTATAAATTAGTAACTACCCATTTGAAAAAGATTGAAGAAGCTTTACCCAAAAGCCATTTCTTCAGGATTCACGATGCTCATATTGTGAACTGCAATTTTATCGATCACATCAAATATCAAAAAAGGATTTGTGTGCTAAACCATCTCAATGGGACCGAAAAAACACAGTTAAAAATCTCTGAGCGAAAATATGCCAACTTTATCGATTTCCTGAAAAACAGCTGATCTTTTAATTATTTTATCTACACTTATTACCCAAATCACGACAACTGTTTCAGAAAGATTCTCACCTGCCAAGTCGTTGGTTAAAATCGTTGTTGTGATGTCCATCGATTGCATTATTTGTTGACATTTGTGCTCCGGGAGATTTGTTCATCGGGAAGAAATATTGCAATTTAATGCTTTTTCTATTATATGGTCAATGGAGGTTATAATGAAAGATTATTTAACCTCACCGCTTTTTCTTCGTTTTTTATTTTTGACCCTAATCGTTTATATATAATCAATTGTCTCTGACAGGACAAATGGTCCTGTCAGAGTAATAATTTCCGATTATTTAGAATGCACCAACTCTTCATATTTTGTATATATTTGCGTGTCTGATGCATGCAAATTTGCTTTCAAACTAACTACTACAGATGCCGCTTAAAGATAATAACGAAACCAATATTTTGCTATTCGATGGTGTATGTAACCTTTGCAGCAAAACAGTTCAGTTTATCATAAAAAACGACCCGAAGGCAAAATTCAGATTTGCCTCTGTGCAAAGCCACAGCGGACAATTGCTGCTCACTCAACTTGGCCTTCCGCTCGACACTTTTAATTCCTTGATCTACATCAGAGATAAACGATTTTATCTTAAATCAACTGCTGTTTTAAAAGTATTGCAAGAATTAAGAGGTGGCTGGAAATTTTTGTATTGTTTAATTATATTGCCACGGTTTATTCGGGATTTCGTTTACGATTTCATTGCGAAACGGAGGTACTTCATCTTTGGAAAATCGGAAACATGTTGGATTCCGTCTCCCGAATACCTTGATCGGTTTCTGGAATAAATTGCTTTCGGATTGTCATTCTGATTTTTATCGGTTTAAAGCTCCTTATAACTGAAAATTCATCATAAAACTGATATTTTTTTGTGATTTCATCCAACCTAAATCCTGAATTTATTTTCAATTAATCATTTAGATTTTATACCTTTACATGCCTAAGTCTGAGGAATTTTTCGTACTTGACTAAAATGGTTATATTTGACCCATTCGTTTTTATTAACATTATAGTATGAATATCGAGAACAGTAGCATTAAAAGAGACGTTGTAAGAGAAAATATTCTTAAAATAGCTCAGGAAATCTTCAGCAAATACGGATATAAAAAAACCACACTTGACGATATTGCCAATGCTGTAAGAAAAGGTAAAAGTTCACTTTACTACTATTTCAGTAGTAAAGAAGATCTTTTTCAAGAGGTTATTCAAAAGGAGGCTGATATTCTTCGCGAAGAATTATCGAAAGTGCTACAAAAAGATATAGATCCGGCAGAAAAACTGAAAGACTACGTGATGACCAAAATCACGACCTACCGTCAGCTTGCCAATTTTTACAATGCAATTGAAAACGATACTGCTGCAGTAGAATTTATCGATAAGATAAAATCTCAGTACTACCAGGAAGAGATTCGCATGATGAAGCGGATTCTGCTTGAAGGGGCGCGTCAGCGCAAATTCATTATCAAAGACTTTACCCTTGTTGCAATAGGAATCACCACGGCCATCAGAGGGCTCGAAATGCCCTTATCTGCCGGTCCCTATCGCTCTACCGATCTAGGAAAAAGTGTTGATTCGATCGTCAAAATTATCTGTTACGGGATTATGAAAAGAGATTAATCCGTTACTTGAAAGATACATCTCCACCACTTGATTTTTCAATATTCCGTTCTTTAGGATTTCCACTTACTTTTATTTGGCCGCCACTGCTTGCCTTGGCAACAATTTTGTCAGATACTGTGATTTTCAGATTAGCGCCACTTGAAGCGCCAGCGTTGCAGGTAATCGACTGTAAATCTGAAGCCCGGATGTCTACCCCGCTTGAACCATCAACATCGAGATTTTGAGCAGAACCGGAAAGTTTAATCCTTCCACCGCTACTCCCATCAATACTAAATTCACTTACGGCAAGATCCAAATCAACATCTGCTCCACTCGAAACAGAGAGATCAAGAGATTGCAATTTCAATGTCATTTTTGACTTTATTTCAGATCCAGAACTGGCAGTCAAAGAACGAATTGCTTTAAATGAAACAAAAATCCGCTTTGCCGATGCAGAACTAATCCGTTTTTCTGGATGAACTTTCAATTCGCCATTCGAAACTTCGGTTTTAATAATTTCCTGGAGGTTATCATCAGCTTCGACCACAACTTTTGAAATGGAATCCTGGATTAAGATTAGTTCAAGGCCTGCACTAACCGATACTGACTCGAAAGCATCAATATGACGTTCGACCCTGACGACCTTTCCGCTCCCTTTTATTCCATAAAGGCATGAAATAAACAACAAAGAGAGCATCGATATAATGAACAAACCGGAGATGAATTGCTTTTTCATAATTACTGAGAATTAGTTTGATAAATAGAAAACAAACGCCTTGTGGAATTTGACGTACTATTAACTATTTTGGTTACAAAAAAATTCTACAATATACAATCAAAGCAAAAAAGGAAGGATAAAATAACTAAATATTAGGTATTTATGTCGACGATGCTCTTCCATGGTCACTCTGTTGCCTCCATGGAGTAGTTCGGGATTAAGCAAAAAAAGATTTTAAACCAGACAACAAAAACCCTGATTCGGATAAGCGAACCAGGGTATATGTTTTTTTAACCGATTAGTTATTTCAACGGTTCTTTCTTGTTATCTTCTTTAGGCGTCACTTTTGGCGTCTCGCCAGGGACTTCTTCATCCTCCTTAATTGCTTTTTTAAAGTCTTTCATCCCTTTTCCTATTCCACTCATCAGTTCAGGAATCTTTTTACCACCAAAAAGCAGTAATAAGGCTATAACCACAATGACAATATGTGCTCCTGAAATCGCTAGTAATATCATTATTTCTAGTTTT
Organism: Mariniphaga sp.; assembly: GCA_025363795.1. Classification (GTDB taxonomy): domain Bacteria; phylum Bacteroidota; class Bacteroidia; order Bacteroidales; family Prolixibacteraceae; genus JAAFHB01. The sequence goes on from JANYLE010000371.1 coordinate 4,179, forward strand.
ATTTGTTTAAGTACAAATATAGTAAAAGTTAAACCCCTTTTCGGGGAATTTGCCTGATTATTTTCAATCCTTCTAATTCAGAATCATTAAATCGGATGAAGTTTCCATGTTAAACCGTTATCTGATAATCGATATTTTCAAAAAAGCCCGGGACAAATAATTGTCACGGGCTTTTTTGAAAGGTGCAGATTTGACTATTCTTTCAGTGGTTCTTTTTTATTATCAGCTCTTGGGGCTTCTTTTGGAGTCTCAATTGATGATCCATCCTCATCCTTTATGGCCTTTTTAAACTCCTTCATGCCTTTACCGATTCCACCCATTAATTCGGGAATTTTCTGCCCACCAAACAGCAGCAATAAGGCTATAACCACTATGACAATATGTGCTCCTGAAATTGCCAGTACTATCATTATTTCAAGTTTAATTTGTTTAAGTGCAAAAATAGTATTTCCATTGATAAATTATTACGTGTAAGTAGGCTTTTTTAATTCTGAATAACAGACACTAAAATTTCCCGTTATACCATTTCAACAGGTCATTACCATTGGCGTAAAGAAGAAGTGAAAATAGAATTACCATTCCAACAATCTGAGCATATTCAAGGAATTTGTCACTGGGTTTTCTTCCGGTCACCATTTCGAAAAGGAGAAAAAGAACATGTCCACCATCAAGTGCGGGAATAGGAAGAATATTCATGACAGCCAGAATAATAGAAAGAAAAGCGGTTAGATTCCAGAATGATTCCCAATCCCAGACACTGGGAAAAATATTCCCAATAGCAATAAATCCGCCTAAGGATTCGTAAGCCTTAGTTTCTGGAGCAAATAGTAATTTAAATTGTTTAAGATAGTTACCTACAGCGTTATACCCTTTGGAAATCCCAGCCGGAATTGATTCAAAAAATCCGTAATTAATTGTTTTAAATTCGAATAAACCAGCCATATTATACTCACGCTGTATTCCGAGTACACCTGCTTCTTTGATCTTTACCGCAAACGTTTTTTCAACTCCACCACGTTTTATTAATAAACTAACCACTTTACCTTTAGAGGCAGCAAGAGTATCCGTAAATTGATCATAGAATTGTAAGCGGGAACCGTTGATGGTCATGATTTCGTCTCCAATTTCCATCCCTGCATCCCTGGCAGGTGAATCTTTACCAAAACCGATAACTTTGCAGGCATAGGGAATTCTTAATGCAATTATATACCTGTCTTTAAGTAATTTAGGAATTATCTCATTCTTAACCTGAACGGTAACTGGTTCTTCGTTTCGTTGTACTTCAATAGTTTTGGCGCCGTTGAGTATTATTACAGAGACTATTTTATTGAAATCTTCAACCTCTTTGCCATCAACAGACACAATCTTATCTCCGTTGCGAAGACCCATCTCTTTCCCTGTTTCACTGACAGAAATCCCGTATTTTGCATTTTTGGTTGGAAGGTATTGGTCTCCCCATACAAAAAGTACCGCGGAATAAAGGACAACAGCAAGAATCAGATTGAATAAAACCCCTCCGATCATGATGATCAATCGCTGCCATGATGGTTTAGATCGAAATTCCCACGGTTCCGCAGGCAATTTCATCTGTTCCTTATCCATTGACTCGTCAATCATACCAGATATCTTCACATAACCACCAAGCGGCAACCATCCAATACCATATTCGGTTTCACCTTTTTGAAACTTGAAAAGGGCAAACCAGGGATCGAAAAACAGATAAAACTTCTCGACCCGGCATTTAAAAGCTTTGGAAAATATGAAATGACCAAATTCGTGAATAATAACAAGTATCGAAAGGCTAAGAATTAACTGTGCTGCTTTAATAAGAATAACCATATTTTAAAAATATATCACTATTTAAGTTCCAACGTGCTCACCATTTCGCTTGCATAGGCACGTGCTTCGAGGTCTGTTGCCATATAATCATCAAGGGTAGGCTTTTGGATAAATGTTGCTTTTTTCATAATCAGTTCATTCACTTTCCATATTTCAGAAAAAGAGATTCTCCCTTTCAGAAAAGCTTCCACTACAATTTCATTAGCTGCATTCAGAATACACGCCAGATTCCCCCCCTTTTGCAACGCTTCGTAAGCGAGTGCAAGATTACGAAAAATTTTCGTATCAGGAGCTGAAAATGTTAGTGTTGGGAAATCAGTGAAATTCAACCTTGGGAAGGTATTACATACTCTTTCGGGAAAACTAAAGGCGTATTGGATAGGCAATCGCATATCAGGTAATCCAAGTTGCGCCTTGATCGAACCATCGCAGAATTGGACCATTGAATGAATTATACTTTGTGGATGCACGACGACTTCAATCTGCTCAGGTTTTAATCCAAAAAGCCATTTAGCTTCTATCACCTCAAAACCTTTATTCATCAGCGTAGCCGAATCAATTGTTATTTTTGCCCCCATATCCCAGTTGGGGTGCTTTAATGCATTTTGGGGTGTCACTCCTGCAATCGATTTCTCATCCATTCCATGAAAAGGACCACCAGAACAGGTGATAATTACTTTCTCAACCGGATTCATATACTCACCTGCAAGGCACTGAAAAATTGCGGAGTGCTCTGAATCAACCGGCAAAATATCTACCTTATTTTCGATGGCCAGGTTATTAATCAGATCTCCGGCGACCACAAGTGTCTCTTTGTTTGCCAAGGCAATTTGTTTTTTTGCCTTTACAGCATTAATGGTCGGGATTAGCCCTGAATAACCTACCATCGCAGTTAGCACCAGATCAATGCTCCCCATCTCAACAACTTGTGCCAAAGCTGCTGAGCCGGCATATACTTTAATATCTTCACCCGACAATGCGGTACGCACAAAATCATATTTTTCTTCGTTGGCAATCACAACGGCATTAGGACGAAACTTTTTAGCCTGTTCAACCAATAAATCGACATTATTGTTGGCTGTCAGAACCTCCACGGCAAATCTATCAGGATTATTACCAATTACTTCGAGTGCCTGCTGTCCAATTGAACCGGTTGAACCCAAGATTGCAATATTTTTCATAAAAGAGATTTAAAATTTGATGTAGTCTTCGGGGTTGATTGAAACACCGTTAAGCCACATTTCGAAATGCAGATGAGGTCCGGTAGTCTCCTTTCCCGAGTTACCCATAATTGCGATCGCTTCGCCTGCCCGAACTTTATCACCTTGAATTTTAAGTAACTCAGCATTGTGGCGATAAACCGTGACCAGGTTTTGTTCATGCTGAATATAAATGACATACCCGGTATCGATTGTCCAACCAGCAAAAATCACGGTACCATCCAGTGCTGCAGAAATGCGCGAATTCAGTTTCCCCACAATATCAACGCCGAAATGGCCTTCACTTACATTATGCTTTCCGGTTACCATTCCATTTAGTGGAGGGAAAAAAAGCAACCCTGCAACTCCACCTCTGGCAGGCGAGCCAGAAGCCATTCCCAGATTAATCTGCTCTTGCGCAATCTCATCTTTGAAGAGACTATCGTGATCATATTTTTTTAATTGAACCTGCTCAGGTCGCCCAACTGTTGGGTGTTTAACGGCTGTATCAGACGGCGTTTCACCAGCCAGCATAGCTCTGAAATCATTAAAATACTTGTCTCGTCTTTGTATTTCAAGGTCCAGAGAATCAACGACAAGTACATTGCGAATCAACATCTGCCTCATTTTTCCGGTTGGATATCCCGGGATATACTCCCGTAAAGGGGTAAATGCTATTAATACGGTAACACCCACTATGATAAAAATTACAGCAAAAACAAGAGCCATTACCAAAGTACGGGCATTGAACCTTACCTGCTTTATAATGTGTAGATTAAGATCATTAAATATTACAATCCGGTATGGGTTTTGAAATATTTTTTTTATTTTGTCCCTTTTCCTCTCTTTCGGCATTCCTTTTATTTTTCAATAGTTTTCAAACTTACATGAAAATATAACGATACCCAAAAATTAAGACAAAATCTAACCTATTTCATTTTTTCATTCCAACTAAATAAGTTCATTATTAATTATTTGGCAACAAACCAACTTCTCGTACTCCTGAAAAACCAACCGACTAATAATAGATTTTGTTTTTTTATTCAGAAATATTTTGAATTCTCAATTGGAACACCTACATTTGCACCCTCTTAAGTATAAGACGTTCATTAAACAAAAATATACTGTGGGGTAGAGCAGTTGGTAGCTCGTCGGGCTCATAACCCGGAGGTCACAGGTTCGAGTCCTGTCCCCGCTACACTTGGTAAAGTTGAAAACCTGTAAGTTAATTTCTTACAGGTTTTTTTGTGCCAAATTAGGATGCATATTGAAAACTTTTCGCTGAATGTGACCAAAATTGGCTGTCCTCAGTTAAGCCTTTCGTTTATTGTATCAAAAATCCCTCCTTAATTCCTGGCGTATAATCTTCGTGAAAGGACTTCCTCTGTAAGCATTTGTCCTTATCTTGTAGGACTAAATCAGAGGAAACAAATTGAAAATTTCTCACAAAACATCATAAAACAAAAAGTGCTACGGCCATGTTTCTAACCGGCAAGGATGAAAACCGCAAGGAACTGTGTAAAACGTTGAACATGAAAAAACAAATCGCAATATTTCTCGTCCTAATATTTTCTTTCGTCCTAATGGATCCGTCAGGGAATATCTCTTTTGCTCAAGCCAAGGAAAATAGTGCTTCAGATGTCAAGGGAAAAGAGACCATTATCCCAAATACTTCTGTGCGATATTCACCGGAAGATGTTGGAATGAGTTCGGTGACGCTGGCCCGTATTGATTCGATTGTAAAAGAAGGTATTAATGCAAGGGCTTTGCCCGGGTGTCAGGTTTTGATCGTGAAAGAAGGCAAATCGGTTTATGATAAATGTTTTGGATACTATACCTATGATACCACGCAAGCAGTGACGCCGACTACGATGTATGACCTCGCATCCCTTTCGAAGACGACAGGGACCTTGCTTGCTATTATGAAACTTTACGACAAAGGTCAACTCAAACTGACCGATAAGGCATCTAGGTATCTTTCTTTTCTTCAGGGCACTGACAAGGCAAACATCACAATCAAAGAGCTGTTGTTGCATGAGTCGGGTTTACCTGGCGACCTTTCATGTTATCGCCTGGCCACCACAAAAGAGAAGGCACATGCTGTTCATATGGGCTGTACAAACATTCAATACAAAGAAGACTGGGTGTCCAGAATTCCCCAGAGAGATTATACCTTGCAGGTATCGGACAGCTTCTACCTACACAAGCGTATCCACGAGGCCGCGATGCAGATGATCGCCAATACACGCCTGAGAAGCAAGACTTATCTTTATAGCAGTGTGAATTTTATCTTACTGAAAGAAATTGTGGACAAAGTTTGTGGCCTGCCTATGGATTTATTCCTCAGTGTTGAATTCTATACACCCATGAAATTGAACCACATGGCTTACCTTCCTTTGCAAACTCATCAAAAGAAAGATATTGCACCCACGTTTATAAAGGATTTCCTGCGTAACGGCGTCTTGCAAGGTTATGCTCAGGATCCGGATGCCGCATTTTTGGGTGGAGTCGCGGGTAATGCAGGGTTATTTGCTTCGGCCAGAGATGTTGCAGCAGTCCATCAGATGCTGCTTAATAAAGGTGAGATCGACGGCAAACGTTACCTGAAAGAAGAAACATGCAGGATCTTTACAACCACTACTTCGAAGAGCGGCAGACGTTACCTTGGTTATGACAAGCCTGTTCCTGAAAATCCGAAATTCAGTCCCTGCTGCGTTTCTGCACCAAAGGAGGCTTATGGTCATACCGGCTATACCGGAACATGTTGCTGGGTAGATCCGGTAAACAGATTCGTATTTGTCTTTTTAAGTAATCGCACCTATCCCAATGACGGTGTAAATAAACTGGCGAAAATGAATATCCGAACCAGGATACAAGAGGTGATTTATCAGTCGATGAAGAAATGATATAAATTTATACCTGACCGTGTAAGTTTCGTTCCTTCTAAATTTGTAAAATTGTACGTCATCGAGTTTTCAGGTCACCGTATCGTCAAAACCAAAAATCGGCATGATTCCGATTCAAAAAAATAAAATGAGAAGAAAATATATCCTTATCTGTGCTGTATTTTTAGGGTTGGCAGTTGTCAGTTGTAACCATGCCAATAAACGCCAACCAGCCGGGAGCTCCCGTACTGTAATCAACGCGGTAGCTGTAAAAGACAGTGTCGTAGTCAAGCAGGTCGAAAATACTGCAGCCCAGGTTTATGCAAAACCGGAAGTGCCAGTTCTCTGCTATCACCGCATTTCAGAGGGCCCTAAAAGCGATTACAGGGTAAGCCCTGCAACATTTACCTCGCATATGAAGATGTTGGCGGATAGTGGTTATCACTCCATCACGCCCGATCAATTGTATGACTTTCTTGTTTTTAATAAGAACTTGCCTGAAAAGCCCGTCATGATAACGTTTGATGATTCCAGGGTCGAACATTCAGAGATTGCTGCTCCCGTTATGGAGAAATATGGATTGAGAGGCATCTTCTTTATCATGACCATCACGTATAACAAGAAGAATTACATGACAACCGATCAGGTTAATCAGTTGGCAAAAGCCGGGCATACAATCGGATTGCACAGCTGGGATCATACAATGGTAACCAAATATAAAGAGGCGGCTGACTGGCAGAAACAGGTGGCAGATCCTAAAAAGAAGCTGGAAGGCATTGTTGGCAAACCGGTTGAATACTGGGCCTATCCAAATGGCGTTTACGACCACAACGGTGCGGAGGAACTCAGCAAATATTTTAAGCTATCGTTTACCCTTTATTCTAAACGCGATTCTGCCGTACCATTACAAACCGTTCGCAGAATGATTGTTCCGGAATGTACATCGCAAGGGTTGCTTAAATCAATGCACCGGACATTCGGTAAGTAAAAAAATAAAAGAGCCACAGGACCGGGAATCACGACCAAGTACTAAAGACTTTATTAACTTGCCATTTTTATTTTCCAGATTTATTGTATGAGCTATAAACACTTTATTCCGTTCTTAACCCTTACCATCCTTATTATCCTAACCGGATGCAGTCCTAAAACAGAAAAAAAACCTGAAAATAAAGCCGAAGAAAAGCCGGCTATCAAAATACCGACTGTCCAAATACCAGAAACAAAAGTCATAGCGATTGATACTGTCGCTTTTCAAAATAAGCTACGTGCGCTGGCAAATGGCGATACATCCGGGTTGTGGCCTAATCACCTTCGCTCCTATCCTTTGGCCGGACCTATTCTTCCTTTCAAAAGGATTGTTGCCTATTATGGTAACCTCTACTCAAGAAAAATGGGGGTATTGGGTGAATATCCGCCGAAGGAGATGTGGGAAAGATTAAATGTCGAAGTCAAAGCATGGGAAAAGGTTGACCCTTCTACTCCTGTACAACCTGCTATCCATTACATAGCGGCTGTGGCGCAAGGTATTCCGATGAAAGATGGGCAATATTGTAAACGGATGCCTGAAGTTATGATTGATTCGGCACTGACGATAGCCAAAATGGGAAATGCAATCGTTTTTTTAGACATACAGGTTGCACTAAGTAATGTAAAAAATGAAGTTCCAAGATTGGAAAAATACCTCAAAATGCCCAATGTACATTTGGGTATTGACCCCGAATTTTCGATGCAGGAAGGCAACATTCCTGGCCGTAAGATCGGGAGTATGGATGCAAGTGATATTAATTTTTGTTCCGAATACCTGGCCAAACTGGTAAAGGAAAACAACCTAAGTCCTAAAATTCTTATCGTGCACCGCTTTACACAAGGAATGGTAAAAAACTACAAGAATATAAAATTGCACCCTGAAGTTCAGATCGTGATGAACATGGATGGATGGGGTGAGCCTACGCTTAAATACAGCACCTATAAGCGATACATTTATGAGGAACCGGTACAATTCACCGGATTCAAATTATTTTACAAAAATGACTTGAAAAAAGCACCTCATCGCATGTTAACGCCGCCGGATCTGATGAAATTGAAACCTCAACCCATCTATATCCAATATCAATAAATAAATCGGGAAGCAGCTATTGATTTTTATGCTCTTATTCTTCTTGCAATTTGTCAACAAACGAGTTTATATTGCATTCAAATTCCAGATTTTTAAAATCCTCCTTGTATAGCCATTTCTCTGAGGTGGTTACTGAAAACTGAGCGTTTCCTTTGTCTTCCAAATTCCACAATATTCCTTCCGCTTCAGGAAATGGAGCCTTACCATCCAACTGTTCTTTGAATAGCCTGTTAATTAAATTCCTGTCAGAAAGACCATTGCTGAATGCCTGCAAAACAAGTTCTTTTGTTACTCCTGTTTCTTCACTCATTTCGGCACGCATTTCAAAATCAATGACATTCGCCTTTGCCTTAGGAAACTTTCCGTTGTAGGCTTTATAAAGCAACTGATTAACGTCAAATAAGATTTTGTGTATTGAAATATCCGAATAGTTTTCAGAAACTTTTTCGCGTTGCATTTCATGAGAAAGATTGTGTATCTGCCCTTCTGTTAATACTTCCGAAAGTTTGTATTCGAGAACAATGGTTGCTGCCTCCTCCGGCTCAAAGTCTGATATTGCCATAAACAGAAATTCTTTTAGTTCACTCTGTTTTAATTTATCAGCATCCGCATAATCAAACTTTCCCAGAAGCGCCACAAAGTCAGCTGCATTCCATGAACCAGCGAGTTCATCAACTGTTGTTATATCGTTTATTTTTACTGAGTATTTCATATATTAGCCTTACTTTTAAATTATTACCCATCACCAATATAGTGATTTTATCTGTTATTAACAAAATATCTACAACAAGGTTTTTGAAATGTCTCCAGCAGTAAGTGGAGCTGCCAAATAGATTCAACCAAATTTGTGCTTTTATTCATTACTTTCTTTCATTTCATAGACTGTTTCGCAAATAATTGGTTGGGATTTGTTTTGATTGTTTAAACAGGACAACATAGTGCAATTATATAATTGATTCTTTGCTAATTAGCCATTATCCGTAAGCATTATTAAACATATCACAAAAGATACAGCGTGAAGTAATCCAATGTTTTTTAATGATTACACTATTCTCTGTCATCTACATAAGTATCCATTTGTGTATTTATATAACAAAATGTTGTGTTGGTCGAATAGAGTAGAATATCATCATCCTGGATTGGTTTTAATTTCTGATATGAACACTTCCAACCAATCATCAGATCTAATGCAAAAAGGTAGATCCATACAATAAAAACCATTAATGCACATGTAATCATCCTAACGCAATACCTTATCTCTAATCACATGTAAAAGGCATAGTTAATTGAAACCTAAATCAACAAAATACCTAACTACAAAGCAATCATCATTATAAATAAAATAGGTATTAAGAAATATTCGAGGTAAGAGAAATCAAAATAAGAAAGGTATATATTCAATTTCAGATTTCAAGGATGTATCTATAGTAACAGTCTAGTTAATATTATCTAAATTACTCTACAACATATTTTTGTGACTATATATATTATTTAAATTATTCACAATAAATTAAAATTAACTATAAATGAGATTCGTTATAGCCCTAAAAACCAAATAAAACATCATCCAGACAATAATTATATTCCTATATTTACCTTAAAGTAGCAAATATCAGTTTACAATTAGAATACATACTGAAAATTTATATTGTAAGTTACGATTGAAAATTCAAGGATGATTTAATCTTCAAAAAGTTCTATTTTTAGCTTGTCTCATAAATATCACTCATTAAAACACTTAATAAAATGCATTGCGCGATCTTGTCCAACAATAATCCATATATCAATCTGGCGACTGAAGAGTATTTTCTTAAAAACAGTGACGAAGAACATTTTTTACTATACATTAATGAACCTTGCATTGTGGTGGGTAAACATCAGAACCTACTTTCTGAAATAAATTTACCATATGTGATCAAAAATAAAATAAAACTCGCTCGAAGGATTTCTGGTGGGGGAACAGTCTATCAGGATTTCAATAACCTAAATTTCAGTTTTATACATAACTGTCCCAATCTTGACAAAATCAGCTTTGAGAATTTTACGACACCGGTATTAATCGCATTGAGAAAAATGGGATTGAATGTACAATTCTCCGACCGTCATGATATACTGATCCATGAAAAGAAAATATCGGGAAATGCAATGCACGTATTCAGAAAAAGGGTGCTTTCACATGGCACATTACTATTTAATGCAGATCTTAAGAATCTATCAAATGCTTTAAAAAACAGTCCGCAAAAGTATCTTGATAAATCAATAAAATCAGTCAGATCCAGCGTAACTAATATTGCGAACTACCTGACTATTTCGTTAACTATGGAACAGTTCTTTCAAAAGCTGTTTGAAAATATTATAGATCAGTTGCCGTCGACATATACCAGAGCGATTTCCCAAGAAGAAACAGCATATATTAAAAAATTATCAAGTGATAAATTTGAATCCTGGGAATGGATCTTTGGCTATTCTCCAAAATATATTTTTAAAAATAGCTTGGATATTTTGAACAGATCTATAAACTTCGAGTTAGTGATTGAAAACGGAGTTATTAAAAGTGTAACAACAGATTCACAACCCACCTCTATTTACAAACATGCCTTCGAAATATTAACGAATACAAGACATGATTATCACCCCGTCCTCGAAGTACTTCAGAATGATAAGCTAATTACCAATTCATCTTCATTTAATATGACGGAATTTTGTGACTTATTGTTTTAGGTAGAGAAACGGTATCAGGAATACACAATGCAATTAAGAATTCATAAAACAGAAATAAATTAATCGTTAACTTTATTGCCAAAATAATTAAGAATCTTGCCTGTTTTATCTTGACCAATCTCAGAGATGATATCCTCCTCGGAAGCCATTCTTAAGCGCTTGACTGACTTGAATTTATGCATAAGAATTTCAATCGTCTTTTCTCCTATTCCTGGAATTTGCTCTAGTTCATTAACAATAAACTCCTTTGATCTTTTATTTCGGTGGAAGGTAATTCCAAACCGATGTGCCTCATTACGGATATGTTGGAGAACACGTAATGTTTCAGAATTTTTATCAAGGTATAATGGAACTGGATCATCCGGATACATTATTTCTTCTAATTTCTTGGCAATTCCTACTACCGCGACTTTCCCCCGGATATCAAGTTGTTCCAGTGATTTTACCGCAGCACTTAATTGTCCTTTACCCCCATCTACAACAATCAATTGCGGCAGATGACCATTTTCCTTTATTACCCGATCATAACGACGAAGAATAATTTCTTCCATTGAAGCAAAGTCATTCGCGCCTTCAACAGTCTTAATATTGAAATGCCTATATTCCCTTTTGGCAGGTTTGCCGTCAACAAATACGACACAGGCTGCCACCGGTTGGGCACCCTGAATATTTGAATTATCAAAACATTCAATCCTATGAGGTAGCTCAGTCAATCGCATATCCTTTTGAATTTGCTCCAATAATCTATCAGTTCGACTCTTAGGTGTTTTTAAGGACAGTTGCTTGTTTTTATCAAGTTTGTAAAATTTTACATTTCTTTCTGATAATTCCAGTAGTTTTCGTTTATCCCCAATCAGAGGAACAATCATTTTTACATCCTTTAATTGTATATCCAAGGGAAAAGGTAGAATAATCTCCTTGGAATTAAGGAAAAATTTTAATCTGATTTCAATAATTCCCAAAGCTAATAGATCTTCTTTTGATTCATCCAGCCTTTTTTTAATTTCCAGAGTATGCGCCTGAACAATAGCACCATCGACGACTCTTAGAAAATTGACATATGCATAAGTCTCATCCTCATCGAAAGAAAATACGTCCACATTAGTGATTGACGAGCTTACAATTGTAGATTTACTCTTATAATTTTCAAGAATTAAAATTTTATTTTTAAAATTTTCAGCTTCCTCAAATTTATAATCATTGGCCAACTGATTCATTATACTCTTTAAATGACCAACAACAGTTGTCAGGTTTCCTTTTAAAATTTCTTTAATTTGGGAAATACTCTCAAGATAATCATCTTCTGATTGGAGATTTTCACATGGGCCTTTACAATTTCCAATTTGATATTCCAGACAGACTTTGTATTTATTTTTCGCTATGCTTCCTTTAGATAAATTCAAACTACATGTTCGGATAGGAAAAAGTCTTCGAACAACATCAAGAATTGTTCTTACCATTGGAACTGAAGTATAGGGACCATAATACATAGACCCATCCCTAATGACATTTCTGGTGAAGAAAACTCGTGGAAAAGGTTCGTTTTTTATACAAATCCAGGGAAATGATTTGTCATCCTTTAACAGTACATTATATCGTGGTTGGTACTTCTTGATCAGATTGTTTTCAAGAAGAAGGGCATCCTCTTCCGAATCGACCACAATGTGTTTAATATCGGCAATATTCCGAACTAGAATTGCCGTTTTACGATTATCGTGAACTTTAGAAAAATAGGACGTTACCCGCTTTCGCAGGTTTTTCGCCTTCCCTACATAAATGATTTTACCATCCGAATTAAAATACTGGTATACACCGGGTAATTCAGGTAAAAGATAAACAATTTCTTTTAATTTGCTTAAAAACAACCTTTCATCTTCCATCTTGTTCTCTTAAAAATGGACCAGTGACCAAACAGAAACGGATGAGTCTATTTTTTCAACACCTTTTAAAAAATCAAGTTCGACGAAAAAATTCACATAAATCTTTGAAATCCCAAAATTTCTCACCAAATCAATCGCCGCTCCTATTGTTCCGCCTGTTGCCAACAAATCATCATGGATCAAAACAATATCATCTGAGTTAAGTGCATCTTGATGTATCTCCAAGGTGTCAAATCCATATTCCAATTCATACGACTGCGAATAGATTTCTGCTGGGAGTTTTCCTGGCTTTCGAATGGGAATAAATCCGGCATTTAGTTGATTCGCTAACACACTTCCTAATATAAAACCTCTGGATTCGATTCCAATTACTTTAGTAATTCCAGCGTCTTTATAGTGATCATATATTTCTGATGCAATAAATCTAAAAATAGCTCCATCCTGATATGAAGTGGACACATCCTTAAAATGAATTCCCGGTTTTGGAAAATCTGGAATATTTCTAATTGATTTTTTCACAACATCAAGATCAACAAACTTCGTCATTTTATTTGAATATTAAATAATTAAAATTGTTCCACGTGGAACATTATCTACCCATCAGAACCAAAAGTACATTAATATCACTTGGCGAAACACCTGGAATTCTACTTGCTTGTCCAATTGTTTTAGGCTGAAGTCGTTCCAATTTTTGTCTAGCCTCAGTTGACAAAGACTCAAGTAACTGATAATTAAACTTTCTGTCAATAACAATTCCTTCTAACCTCTTAAATTTATCAGCAACTAAAACTTCCCTTTCTATATAGCCTGAATATTTAAGAAGAATTTCAGAAGAATTAAATACATCATTTTGAAGAGAAGGATCTATGCTATGATATAATTTTCTCAACTCCGGAACAACATCTAAAAAGTCAAATATCGACAATTGAGGCCGCATAATTAACATTTCCAATTTCGTGCTTTGCTTTAAAACAGGAGTCTCTTTCAAAGTAAGAAGATGCTTAACCATAGAGGCCTTAACAGAATAATTTTTACAAAACGATATAACCTCATCTCTCAGTTTTAGTTTATTCAAAAGCGCCTGATATCGTTGATCAGATACCATTCCGAGCTTATAACCTATTGGTGTTAAACGTTCATCTGCATTGTCCTGCCGTAATAATATCCGATACTCAGCCCGACTGGTGAACATTCGATAGGGTTCATCGACACCCTTAGTAATCAAATCGTCAATTAATACACCAATATATGCCTCATTACGTAAAAGAATAAAAGGATCCAAATTATTAATTTTCAAATGAGCATTAATACCAGCAACTAAACCCTGAGCGCCGGCTTCTTCATATCCAGTAGTTCCATTAATCTGACCAGCAAAAAACAAATTATTAACTAATTTAGTCTCTAATGTACTATTGAGTTGAGTGGGATCAAAATAATCATATTCTATGGCATAACCGGGTTTTAATATCTTAGCATGCTCTAATCCAGGAATACAATGCATGGCATCGTTCTGTACTTGCCAATTTAAAGAAGAAGAAAACCCGTTTAAATAATATTCAATAGAATCCTCCCCTTCTGGCTCCAAAAATAACTGATGCTGCTCCTTATCAACGAACGTAATAAGTTTCGTCTCAATGCTTGGACAATATCTAGGACCAAGCCCTTTAATTGTACCATCAAACAGAGGAGATTCTTTAAAACCAGACTCTATAATTTTGTGAACCTCTGGATTCGTATATGTAATGTAACACGGTAATTGTTTTAAATCTGACATGGTGCCGGGTAAAAAACTAAAATGACAATTAGCTGAATCCCCGTCCTGACGTTGAAGTTTAGAAAAATCAATGGTTCGTTTATCAATTCGCACAGGAGTACCCGTTTTCATTCTTCCAGATGAAAAACCCAATGATAATAACTGTTCAGTAATCCCAAAAGATGGTGCTTCAGAAATTCTTCCCCCGGGAACTTTTGACGCACCAAAATGCATTAATCCATTTAAAAAAGTTCCACTAGTCAAAACCAAACTTCTACATTTGAACTCCACACCTATTTCAGTTTGAACACCACAAATAAGATGACCATCAAAAATAAGCTTTACAACCGTTCCTTGCCAAAAATCAAGATTAGCATAGCTTTCCATAGTCGTTTTCCAAATCGCTGAGAATTTAGTTTTATCACACTGCGCCCGCGGACTCCACATTGCCGGTCCTTTGGAAAGGTTTAACATTCGAAACTGAATTGAAGATAAATCAGTAACAATACCCATATTCCCACCCAAGGCATCAATCTCTCTAACAATTTGACCTTTTGCAATTCCACCCACAGCCGGATTACAACTCATTTGCGCCATGCGATTAATATCCATTGTAATCAGCAAAACTGTCGAACCTAAACGTGCCGCAGCAGAAGCAGCTTCACAGCCAGCATGACCACCACCAACAACAATTATATCATACTCATTTAATACACTCATTACAAATTTCCTTAAAAATCAATATGCAATCATCTTCATTTTTCCTCATCATAGCAATCTCCAAATCTGTGCTATCCTTAAAACCTAATAAATGCAAAAGGCCATGTACCATAACTCTCAAAAATTCATCGTCAATATCAGATTTGAACAACTCAGAATTATCTTTTACTCTTTCAATACTTATTATCATATCTCCAGAAACAATATTTTCTTCACAATAGTCAAATGTGACAATATCAGTGTAATAATCATGATTTAAAAATTTTACATTTATCGTCTTTAAATACTCATCATTACAAAAGACATAAGTAATATCACCGGTTAAACGACCATATTTACCAATTACTTTTCTCAGCCAAATACTAATCAACCTATACCTCAGTTTAGGCTTTCTGACTCCTTCTACTACATAGGATATTGACATTGTTTCCTTAATTTTATTCTCATAATATTCCCTTTACCAACAGTATAGCAACTAGAACTAAGTTGTTTAATGAAAAAAATTCCACGACCACCTTCCCTATAAATATTTGGCTTTTTAAGAACCAATTCTATACTATTAAAATCAAATCCTTCGCCTTGATCTTCCACCTCAAGAAAAATTTCCTTGTCAGTCATTTCAATAGAAATTCTCACTTCCAATTCTTTAACACCTTTATTTCCATGTAATATAGCATTTTCAACAGATTCCACAATAACCGTATGTAAACTAAAACTTGTATCAAAATCCAAATGAAATTGTTCTTTAATCTCATCAATAATATCCAGACAAATATTTAAACCCTCAATAGCAGAAGGTATAAAAATCTCTTTCTGAAAAATTACATTGTTCATTGATGTCTGAATAATATTACACAAAATAAAGATTTCGAAGAATAAAATCAGATATAAGAATTCCCTTCCTGGTTAAAACAATGCTTTCATCAACCAGAGAAACCAAATTTTGTTCAAAAAGTTTATCTAATTCTCTTGAAAAATGATGCCAAATTTTATCATTAAAATTTTCGAAGATAAATTTCTTCGAAATACCCTTAGAAGTCCGTAAGCCAGTTATCAAGTATTCATTAAATTTATCCTCTGGCGCCAAATATTCAATCTTATAAAAGGATTTAGACTCTTTAATATTTGAACAATATTGTTTACTATTACTAACATTCCATTGCCTTGAAATTTGATTATAGCTATGCGCTGAAGGACCTATGCCTAAATACTTTATATCGTTCCAGTAGGAAGAATTATGACGAGATTGATATCCTTCCTTTGCATAATTACTAATTTCATAGTGTTCGAAACCATTCAATACTAAAAAATCAATTGTTTGATTAAACTGATCAACTAATATATCTTCATTAATCTCACTTATCTTATTGTTTTTAAGTAGTTTATAAAACAATGTACCTTCCGCTATTGTCAGCGAATAGGCCGAAATATGTTGAATATTCATCTGAACAGCAGATTTTAGAGAATCAAAATATACCAAAGTATCAAAACCAGGAATTCCAAATATCAAATCAATAGAAATATTATCAAAACCAATAAGCTTTGCTATATCAACAATGTAGTTTAACTTCTTACTATCATGTCTACGACCCAAAAATTTTAAAATATCATCATTAAAACTCTGAATACCAACACTTAGTCTATTAATTCCACAACGATACAAATCAGCTAAGTAAATCTCAGATAAATCATCCGGGTTTGCTTCAAAAGTAATTTCACAATCATTGGATACTTCAAAATTATTTCTAACACAATTCAAAAGCTCAATAATATGCTTGGTATCTAATATTGAGGGAGTTCCACCACCAAAATAGATTGTTGTAACAATTTCATTTTCAAGGTAATCCCTTCTTAAAATTAATTCCTTAATTTCAGATTGAACAATCTCTTCAATCCCATTAGGATCACTCCTTGAATAAAAATCACAATAATGACATTTCTTTAAACAAAAAGGAATATGAAAATAAATACCAGCCATACTATAACCATAAAATAACTGATGCAAAAATAGACCAATTAATCCAAAACCTACCACCCATGAAGTAAAGCAAAAATTTATCATGGAAATGGGATAGAAAAAATTCCATTTCCAAGCTTTCTTTCTTCAAAATGTTCTCTTAGAATGAAATAAGCCATATTTATAGCTTCGTTAAAAGTTATAAACCAGGTAGGGAAAGAACACACATTGACCTTATTGTGATTACAGGCGACCTTTACAATCTCTGAATTCCAACAATTAGTAAAACGAATCCCTGATATATATTACCAGTCATACTAATTTCACTTCCACAGCCAAAAAAACAAAACCCTTATTAAAATTTCACTTTCAATAATATCCGTAAAAGGATAGGCAAAATCAGGATAATAGCAACATATAGAAGAATGATACTCGCAATCTTTTATTTCATAAACTTCTTCTCCAAATACTCTTTAATCACACATTTTTAATCACACTCAGCATGATCTGAAGCCAAACCTACAATTTCCATCATACCTTTTTCAAAGTCAACTTTTTAAAGGTAGTCAAATAGATTTATATAACGAATGATTTTGCATGATAACTTCAACCAGTTCTGTTAACAACCTGTTAAAACTTGTTGCTTTTATTCATTAAAAAAAATAAAATAGGTCAATATTTATCCTCTATATAAATATTAATCAAAAACCCACAATTATTAGTTTTTAAAAATGAGCCAAAATTCAATCAAAAATTAACACTTCAGACAAATGAAAACTGTTAAAACTTCAAACATTCCAACACTATTAACCCTTCGTTCATATCACAACAATTAATTAAATATCAATAATTTGATATGTTAATAACAATTAAAAAAACCTTTTACAACTTGAATTTAAACAAAAAACAAGAAAAAAAAATAAAACTTTTAAACGCTGTTAACCGCATATTAGTAATAACATCTCTTTTAAAATTTTAA
>JANYLE010000391.1 GCA_025363795.1 Mariniphaga sp.
GAATTTTCCGGATTTCGTTCAGAATGAAACTAAAATTGCAACTTTTGGTCCTGCAACTGCTTAGGCGGTCAGAGATGCCGGATTGCGACTTGATGTTGAAGCCCCGGTTCCGGAAGCTCCATCAATGCCTGCTGCTCTCGAGCGATTTATCTCTGAATTCAATAAAAACAACAAATAGAAGAAATCTATATTTTCATCACTAAGGGGAAATTACTTTCCCCTTTTTTTGTACTTTTCAGATAATGCCTTCTTATACTTTCGGAAAAAATGAAAAGCTGTGTAGCCAAAAGCTGATCGGGGAGATGTTTCTCTCTGGCAACTCCTTTTTGTGCTATCCATTAAAGGTCGTCTGGAAGTCTGAATTGTTGCTAACTCCATTTCCTGCTCAGGTTGTATTTAGTGTTCCGAAGCGGCTTTATAAAAGAGCACATGACCGCAATCTGCTTAAAAGGCAGTTGCGGGAAACCTACCGCTACAGAAAACATGAACTATATCAGTTACTTGAACAGAAAGAACAGAAAATTGCGTTGATGATCGTTTATATAGCCAAAGAAAAACTTGAATTCAGTCAGCTTGAACTTGCAATGACCAAAATTATGGTTCGATTCAAAAAGGTATTGGAAACACCTCCGGTGTAATTCATCCTATATCCAAGTAATAATGAAATAAAAAAGGAGACCTAATAAGATCTCCTTTTTATGATTTATAACCTTAATTGCTCAGATAAGGATTAATCCTCAGCATCCATAATTTCAGTTTGATAACGTACAGAGTCTTCGTGAATCAACTGGAAAATGATTTTGATAAAAGTTTCGTCCAGGTTAAGCTTTCGTGCAGTTCCAATACGATCCTCCATTATCTGTGTCCATCGATTAATCTGTAGTGCAGTAACTTTATTCTGCTTCTTGTAGAGCGCAATTTGTTTGACAATCTCCATTCTTGATGCCAATATCTCGATGATTTCATGGTCGATACCATCAATTCTCGAACGAAGCGTATCCAACATATTTTCGAAAAGCGGATCGTTTATACTTGCATACTTAATCACAAGTTTGTCAAGAATTTTGAACAACTCGGCTGGTGTTACTTGTTGATCTTTATCGCTCAGCGCACATGAAGGATCGATATGTGATTCGAGCATTAATCCATCAAGACCAATATCAAATGCCTTTTGCGAAATCTCGAAAAGGTATTCACGCTTACCAGAAATATGGCTGGGATCGCAAATAATCGGAAGATTTGGCATTAGCTGCCTAAGTTCAATAACGGTTTTCCAACTTGGATAATTGCGGTATTTGGATTCACCAAAAGGAGTAAATCCGCGATGGATTGCCACAAGGTTTTTCAATCCTGCCTGGCTGAGCCTTTCGAGTGCGCCAATCCAAAGTTGTACATCGGGGTTAACCGGGTTTTTTACCATAATGATTTGATCTGTACCTTTCAGAACGTCCGCAATCTCCTGCACGACAAATGGCGAGGCGGTTGATCTGGCACCGATCCACATCACATCGACTCCGGCTTTTAGGCATTCTTCGACGTGCTGTGCATTGGCAACTTCTGTTCCAATCATTAATCCAGTCTCTTGTTTGACTTGCTTAAGCCACTCAAGTGCAATGCTTCCCATTCCTTCGAATGATCCCGGACGAGTGCGTGGCTTCCAGATTCCTCCGCGATAGACAAAAACCCTTTTGTCTTTAGCCAGTTCCCTGGCAGTTGCCATAGTCTGCTCCTCCGATTCGAGGCTGCAAGGTCCACTAATTAATAGTGGATTATCTATTTTCGGTAACCAATGACTGATTGGTTGAATGTCTAATTGTGATCCCATTTTGCTTATTTTGTATAAAATTTAATAATCGTTTCTTCGTTTTTTGTTAATGAGGAATTTTCACCGTCCAGCACGCCCCTGATTTTATTGGCGTTGACAATTAATTCGGATAATTTTTCATGATCGTTGTTTTTAAGACTTACCTTAAATTCTTCGAGGTGATGGATATATACTTCAAGTGCTTCGTAAATATAATCACGGTTTTGCCAGAAAATAGGTGCCCACATTTCGGGAGAACTTTTTGCTAAACGAACAGTTGATTGAAAACCTCCTGAAGCCAGATCGAAAATAATATTTCGGTCTTCGATTGCTAAAACTGCATTGGC
The DNA here is from genome assembly GCA_025363795.1 of Mariniphaga sp. Classification (GTDB taxonomy): domain Bacteria; phylum Bacteroidota; class Bacteroidia; order Bacteroidales; family Prolixibacteraceae; genus JAAFHB01. Next base: position 2,152 of record JANYLE010000391.1, read on the forward strand.
CAGAGCAAATGACGTAGCATGAGGCAGATGGGAAATAAATGCAGTGGTGTGATCCTGCTCGTCACTTGACATATAGGCAATTGGCATCCCGAGTGACTGATACATTTTTTCGACCAGCGCTAAATGTTGTGGCCTGCTCTTTTCGTGATCGCAAACAATACAGATCCGGTTGTCGAAAAGGTGGTCAATCGCTGCCCGGGGTCCAAAATTTTCGGTCCCCGACATTGGATGTGAAGGAATGTAGTTGCCTCGCAATGGGTGATCCTTTACCACTTCTGCAATTTCACGCTTTGTTGATCCAACATCAGTAACAGTGGTCGAAGTTGAAATATGATCGAGGATGAATGGAAGTAATTGTACAATTTTGTCGACTGGCACCGCTACAATAACGATATCTGCTTCTTTAACTGCGATTTCGAGGTTCTCAATTCTATCTGCAATCCCCAATTCGAGTGCGGTCCTGGCATTTTCAATGTTGTTATC
>JANYLE010000407.1 GCA_025363795.1 Mariniphaga sp.
ATAATTGATTGAATCACATTTTTAAGATTTCACTATATTTCATTATCTGGCTCTTAACTTGTGCCCTTTTACCGCATAAAACAGAACAAAAAGATAGATCGGGATTACGATCCAATAGGCAGTCTTTGGCGTGCTGATATCTGCAATTCGGCCATACAGCAACGGTAGAACTGCGGCGCCCGATATCGCCATTACCATCATTGAAGATCCAATCTTTGTAAAACGGCCTAACCCGGTTATTGCCAACGGCCATATGGAGGGCCACATCAATGAGTTGGCCAATCCCAGCAACGCAATAAACATGACCGAAATAAATCCCTGGGTGAGTATTGCCATTAAGGCAAATATCAATCCCAGGATAGCTGATATAATCAACGCATTCTTTTGCGCCAAATATTTTGGAATGGTAGAAATACCAATAACATAGCCGACAAGCATCGCGAAGATCGTAAATGATGAGAAGAATTTTGCGGTGGCAATCGGAATATGAAGGAAGATACCATAGCTTATAATTGTGTTTCCTGCAATAACCTCGACACCTGTGTATAAGAAGATTGTAAGGACGCCCAGAAGCAGATGGGGAAACTGAAAGATATGTGTTTTATCGGCTCCACCGTCATCTACCATCGCATTTTCCTCATCGGCATCAATATCAGGAAGATTGGAATAATACAGGTAAACGGCCAACAGCAACAATGCAACCATTATCAGAATGTATGGCACGATAACCCTCGAAGCAAGCGAATTAAGCTCAAGGCTTTTCTGGGCAACATTCATCGTAGTTAGCTTCTGAACGATCTCGTCAGCTCCGTTCAATGTAATAAAGCCAAGAACTGCAGGAGCGATGACACCAGCTACGCCATTGCAAATCCCCATGATACTGATGCGTTTCGCGGCGCTCTCGATCGGTCCGATGATCGTAACGTAAGGATTAGAGGCCGTCTGCAATAACGCCATCCCAGCCCCCTGGACGAATAATCCCGTCAGAAACAGTCCATACGTTCGGGTGATCGCTGCAGGGACAAAGAGAAGTGAACCGATTGCCATGATGACCAGACCCGCAGCCATTCCCTTTTTGTAACCGGTGTATTCCAGTAACCAGCCCGAGGGGACCGACATAAAGAAATAGGCGATGTAAAATGAAAATGCAACCAGGTACGATTGAAAATTATTCAACTCACACGCGATTTTCAGGTAAGGAACCAATACCGCACTTAGCCAGGTAATAAAACCAAAGACAAAAAACAGGGTGCCGATAATTACAATTGGACTGGATAAATCCTTGATTTTCGTTATAAATCTGTTCATCTTCAATGTATAAATGGATGCCAGTACCTGTTCAATTCCGGCAGAAATTTAGATTAACCTTAGCGCTCAAGCGATTTAATTCTGTTGAGAATGATCTCATCAACATTTTTGGGGAAGATACATGGCATCCCGTACCAGAAAAATGAATCTTTACCTTCATAAGTACCCGCTTCGATATGCATATGTGTTGGCAGGTAACTCGATACATCATTGGTATAACCGGCCACCGAGATCAGTTTACCGGGCCAGAAACCCTTAACCCCTAAGCCGTATCCCGTGGTGGTTTCCCGTGAAAATCCAACCAGTTTCCAGTTCCCGATATTAATCGTATTGATATAAACCGGCATGTATTTGGGCATCGTCCCTTCGCGGTAATACTTCACCATCAGATCGCACCACTTCACATTTTTCTCGGCATAAACATCGCCCTTTTTGTCAATGTTTTCGGCACGATAGGCATCTATTTCCTCCATCGACCATGGTTTAACAGGAAGATTAAACGTATCGAGGTAACAAGTAATCGGTCCGTTTATTTTGGTCATTGGCCTTCCAAGAATGGCAATCACTTCGTTTGACAATTTTTCACCGGTTATGTACTCTCCATTGTCAATTGGGTTGATATCTCCTGCCGTGCCTTGTATAAAGAGGGAATTGGATGTTCCGGTCCGCTCTTCGATTAATTTACGTGCCACACCGGGGTAATTGGCGCTGATCGTATAATGCAGCTTTCCGGCAGTACTGAATACAGGGTGGCATGAAGCTAAAAACAGGTAACTCTCACTGTCCTTGCCGGTATAATCCGCCTTGACGACATCAACTGCCTTATCATAGATTTCGGGATGATCTTTGAGACTCCTGTTATAACCCAGGTCGGCTGCACCTCTGCCAAAAGATAAGTCTGCCGGAACCATTGCCTTGAGGGCATTTTCGATGGCATTCAGAATCCCGTTTTTGACGGTTGAATAGAGATAAGTACTATCAGGTAGCTGATTAGGCTCCTGCCAGGTCAGCCAGTTCTGTGTTACAGGTGCAAAATGGGTGTGCGACGAATTGATGAAAATTGCCGCAGCAGGAAGATGGTCCTTCAGAAAGAGCTCGTGCTTGATCGTCCCTGTAAAAACATCATTGAGACCGCAAACATCAACATTTACAATGACTACGGTTGTTTCGTTGTTTTTGATCGCCATTGCCCTGGCAGTAATGTTTCCTTCGCTGCGATGTTCCCCACGGAAAAGAATATTCTCCTTGCTTACGCCGAACAACCGGTCGCTGAATACCGCTATTTGTTTGATGTCTTCCTTAATGGATTCTCCATTCCGGTACGCTGTCTTTAACCATTTTGAGTCTTTAGTACCTGGTTCACACTGATAAATCACATCGTCGGAAGTAAGCGCATAAAGTTTCCGGTTATTCGCGGTAAGACTTACAATATGACTGACTGAATTGGTGATTGATTCAACCTTTGCCCATTCAATCCTGCTTCCGGTAAGATTGGCAGACCACAATGAACCATTCTCACTTACTCCAAATAATTGATTTTTGTAAGCGGCGATTACTGTCACAGCTTTATCAACAGATCCGATCTTTTTCCATTGATGGTTACTTTTAACTTTAGTTTTTAGCAATTCACTATTGGCATTAATCCCATACAATTCATTATTGAATCCGGCAATGGATTTGATATTTTCTGCCTTTCCGGCTTTTACCCATGTTGCATTATTATCAGACGGATTCATCGACAGCAATTCACCCTTACTGACGATGAGTAACTTGTCATTCAATCCGGTGATGGCGGTGGGTTCCGGTACCATCCCGATCTTAATCCACTGAAGTGTAAAACGTCCGTCTTTGGGGGCGCCGTAACCACCCAGGTGAAGGGAGATCAGCGACTGATCGGGCTCTATCGCTTCCTGCGATGTTCCGACAAGGTAACTGGATTGGGAATTGGAAATAGATGGAAGTATCAATAATAACGACAACAGTAAATTCTTGATTCTCATTCTCCGTAAATTTAGTTTAGTGTTACCCATTTATTCAGACTTAGCCAATCTCTGCCGCATACTTTTGAATCTTAAGAATAGCCTCCGCAATCTGGTCCATATCACTCCTGGGACCGAGCAGCATGTTCTGGAAGAACCAGATACTTTGCTCACCCGTGAGCAGGTCATTCTGGGGGCACTGATTGCGTTCGAGCCATTGGTTCATTGTTTTCTCGCCATAAATACGGAGGTAGTGCTTGTTTTTAGCCAGACCTGTAACGTATTCATTTTTATTCATCATACCATATCCATTCGAACAGGGAACACCTTCTTTTGTAAGGGCATCCATAAATTTGGTGCGGCTCAGCCCGGCAAAATGGTTCTTATCATACCGGAACATGTATAAATGATAAGCGCTTCGGGTGGTCCCTTCGTAAAGCTTCGCAGTAGTTATGCCCTTGATCCCGTTCAACAGCTTCGTGAGATAGCTGGCATTTTCGGTCCGGCGGTTTGTCTGCTCAACAACACGTGTCATCTGGGCCAGCAACAAATTGCCCTGAAACTCCGACAGGCGCATATTGGTGCCCCGTGTTCCGGTTCCCGGATTGAATCCTGTAACGCGGCCTCCCTGACCCTGGTTGTGAAAACTATAGCAGGTCTGAGCGAGCTTTTCGTCATTCGTGATAATGGCGCCCCCTTCGCCGGAGTTGAGGTTTTTGCTCGCCTGAAAACTGAATGCGCCGGCCAGACCGTAATTCCCGACCTTCTTTCCGCGCCACTCTGCGAGGTGCGCCTGGCAGGCATCTTCGATCACCGGAATATTAGTCTTTCGTGAAATTTCAAGGATTTTATCAAGGTTTGCAGGAGAACCGCCGATATGAACAGGCATGATCACCTTCGTTTGTTTTGTGATGGCTACTTCTATTTTATTCGCGTCGATCTGGAAACTTTCGATATCGGTGTCGACAAAAATTGGCAATGCATAATTCAGTACCACCACATTATAGGTTGCAATGAAGGTATAAACAGGAATGATCACCTCATCTCCCGGGCCGATATCCAACGCACCCAGTAAAGTGTACAACGCACTCGTACCACTTGAGGTGGCAAGACAGTGTTTTGCACCGGTGAGCTTTTTATATTCCGTTTCAAAATTGTCCACTTTATTGCTCCCGAGCCGACACCATTTTTTACTTTGCAATACATCGCTCATTGCTTTCTCCTCGATCTCGCTCACAACGGGCCACGCGGGAAACATACCCGAATGGGCTTGCGGGCCGCCAAGAATCGCGGGTTTCAAGGTATCTATCCCTGATGCAATTGAAATATTCGGAAATCCGAGTGTGAAGCCTGCTCCGGCCATGGAAGCCACGCTGACAAATGCCCTGCGGTTTAATTTATTTTCCATCTTACTTTCCGGTTGTTTAGTTGTAAGATCAAATTTATTAAAACTTTATTGAAATAACATAGCCCCTGCTAATGAAAGGAGAGGCTACGTTAAAGATATTCAATAGCGTTTACAAATATGCCATTAGCAGCTGGCTTTTGGCAACTGGCAGTTGGCATGATAGATCTAACTATCTGACATCAATCCTTTACAAATTATGATAGTTACTGATTTTTTTTGAAAGCGAGTCTGCCAGTTGCCGGTTACTAATAGCCAAAAGCTATTAGTACAAAATCCAATTACCCATACCCAACGTCATAGAGGACAAATATTTCTACCTTAGCTCAATATTTTTTTAGCGTATTGAACGCACTTTGCTACTTCTTTAGCCGCATCCGAATCTGCAGGAACGTCGTATTCCAATTCAACTTCAACATAAATGGGCCATTTTTCCTTCTTTAGCAATAAAAGTACATCGGCGATTGGCATTTCGCCTTTGCCCCATACCTGGTTTGTATTCGGAGGTGTTGATTTTGGACCGGTTTTGTCCTTCATGTGAATGCTTACAATGCGGTTGTGAAGCCTTTTTATCAACTCATTCGGATGCTTTCCTGTACTGCCGAAATAGTGGCCGGCATCAAAATTCAACATGTTATTTGGTGAGTATGCAAGAAATTTGTCAAAGTTCCATCCCGGTTCTGCAGGTTGCATGTGCTGATGGAAAATGGCATACATTTTATGTTTTTCGGCAAATGGCCCAAGCCGTTTGCACGCTTCGTCGCCGATTTCGTTGGTAACACCAATTGCACCCATGGCTTTCGCTGCATTAAACGCGTAATCGATCTCTTCGTCGGTCCAGTTTGCAGGCGAAAATTTTACAATGTGGATATTGATACCCGCATCATTAAATAACTTCCTGAGATCGGTATATTTTTGCATCGGAAGCGCTATTCGCCATTTTCGCTGAGCTTCGGTGGCATCAGCCAGTTCCTTTTCATACTTTTCTTTTTGCTCTTTGGTTTGAACAACATCGCGTGGAGGCCGTGCGGGACCCTGCGGTAATCCGAGATAATCTTCGGCAACGTTACTCATCAATTCCAGATCGCTGATACCTGCCTGCAGACAATAGCCGATAATGTCTTTCGGCGTAGACGGCATACTGCGCCAGCTATAGGTAATGGCTCCAATCTGAACACCCCCGAATTTAGAATTGGGTTTCGCATCTTTAGCAGCTGCTGAAATACGTGTGAAACCGTAATTAAAAGGGATAGCAGCCAATGCAGCAGCGGCAGCAGCTGTGTTTAGAAATTTACGGCGGGACAACCTGTTTTCCATACATTCTATTTTTTAAATGATGTGTTTATGAAATGCTTTAT
>JANYLE010000444.1 GCA_025363795.1 Mariniphaga sp.
GATGGTTAATATTTCTTGTTGCAGCGACTGTGTATCTGTTGACTATTGAACCTACAGCCAGTTTTTGGGATTGTGGGGAATTCATTACAACGGCATTTACACTTCAGGTTGGTCATCCGCCCGGAGCTCCGCTCTTTATGATCATGGGACGTGTTTTTACGATGTTTGCCGGTAATACCGCACAGGTTCCCGTTATGGTGAACATCATGTCGGCATTGGCCAGCGCATTTACAATCTTATTCCTCTTTTGGACCATTACCCATTTGGCCCGTAGGGTTATTTCCACAAAAGCAGCTGAGCTCACTATTCCGCAGATGATTGCTGTTTTGGGCGCTGGAGCTGTTGGAGCACTTGCTTATACTTTCTCCGATACCTTTTGGTTCTCAGCTGTTGAAGGTGAAGTTTATGGAACATCGTCGATGTTTACTGCACTTGTTTTCTGGTGCATCCTGAAATGGGAAAACGAAGCGGATGACAAATTCGCAAACCGTTGGATTGTCTTGATTTGCTATCTGATTGGACTCTCCATTGGTGTTCACTTATTGAATTTACTGGCGATTCCTGCGATTGTTCTCGTGTATTACTTCAGGAAATATCCCACAACCAGGAATGGTGTGATCATCTCGCTTGCTATTTCAATGGTATTGGTTGCCGTTGTAATGTTCGTACTGATTCCCGGAATCGTGATTATGGCGCAATGGTTTGAGTTGATCTTTGTGAACGGATTGGGATTGCCATACAACACAGGTACTGTTATTTATAGTGCACTACTAATCGCCGGAATCGTCTGGGGTCTTAAATATACAGCACAAAAAAAGAAGGCGCTTTTAAATACGGTTATATTGGGAATTACCGTTCTCATAATTGGTTACTCTTCCTATGCAATGATTATTATCCGTTCATCGGCAAATACACCGATGGATCAGAATAATCCTGATAATGCATTCTCATTGCTTTCGTATTTGAACCGTGAACAATATGGCAGTAAGCCTTTATTTTACGGACAATATTACAATGCTCCGCTGGATAGTGAAAATCCGTACTCAAAGGGATCTCCGAATTACATTGAGCGAAACGGAAGGTATGAAGTTTCCGATTACAAGCAATCTCCGAATTACGACAGTAGGTTTTGCACGCTCTTTCCGCGAATGTTTAGTCCAAGTGCTGATCATATAAAGGAGTACGAGAATTGGGCAAATATCAAAGGCACACCTATCCAGGTTACCAACAGGGAAGGGGAGCCTCAGACATTGGTTAAGCCAACTTTTACTGAAAATCTCACCTTCTTCTTTACCTACCAGATCAACTGGATGTATTGGCGTTATTTCATGTGGAATTTCTCAGGACGCCAGAATGATATTCAGGGGAATGGCGATATATTAAATGGTAACTGGATCACAGGATTTAACTTTCTCGATTCTATTCGGTTAGGCGACCAAAGTCATTTACCCACAGCATTGGCCAATAACAGAGGCAAGAATAAATATTATCTTCTGCCATTGATTCTAGGATTACTTGGACTTTTCTACCAGTTTAACGCAGGTTCCAAAGGGAAAAAGGATTTCTGGGTGGTGATGTCCCTGTTTATCATGACAGGACTGGCAATTCTAGTCTATCTGAATCAGGAACCGCTCCAGCCGCGTGAGCGGGATTATGCTTATGCCGGATCGTTTTATGCTTTTGCCATCTGGATTGGATTTGGCGTACTGGCGCTCTACGAATGGTTGAATAAGGTTTCTCCTGCAAAAATCAGTGCCATAGCCGCTACAACAATCTCATTGATTGCTGTCCCATGTTTAATGGCGAATCAGAACTGGGATGATCATGATCGTTCGAATCGTTATACAGCCCGCGATTTTGGAGGTAACTACCTTCAGTCATGTGCTCCCAATGCCATTATCTTTACAAACGGCGATAATGATACTTTCCCTTTATGGTACGCCCAGATGGTCGAAGGAATTAGAACGGATGTACGTGTTTGTAATCTAAGCTATTTTCAGACTGACTGGTATGTTGATCAGATGAAGACCAAAGCATATGAGTCAGACGCGCTGCCAATTAAGTTTACACATAACCAATATGTTCAGGGAACACGTGATGTAATTTATATCCTGGATCAGATTAAACGCCCTGTGATTCTCAAAGAGGCAATGGATTTTGTCCGTTCCGAGGATCCGGAAACGAAATTGAAACAGGCGGATAATGCATCGTTCTTCCCGTCCAGACAATTGGTTTATCCTGTTGATAAAGCAGCTGTTCTTGCCAACAATGTTGTTGCTCCGAAAGATGCAGACAGCATTGTTTCTCAAATGAATATTAATCTTACGGGAAATTACCTCACCAAGGATGAATTAATGATCCTGGATATTATTGCAAACAACAACTGGAAACGGCCAATTTATTTTGCAATAACGGTGGGAAGAGACAAGTACCTGAATTTACAGGATTACTTCCAGACTGAAGGCTTTGCCTACCGTTTGGTTCCGATCAAGACCCCTTCTGAAAATCAGCAGTTCGGCCGTGTTCGTACTGATGTCATGTATAATAACATCATCAACAAATTCCGGTGGGGCAATATGAACGATCCTAAGGTTTACCTTGATGAGAACAATATCCGTATGTCAATGAATGTCCGGAACAGTTTTGTCCGGTTGGCTGACGGTTTATTGGCTGAAGGGAAGCGTGATTCGGCCATTGCTGTACTTGATCGTTGCAACGAATTAGTTCCCAATGAAAAAGTTACGTATAACTATTTCAACCTCCTAATGGCGAAGTCGTATTATATGGCTGCTCGCAATGGTGTTAAAAACCGTGGTTTGGATAGTCTGGCAATCGAAGTGAATCTTTACCCGGCTGCCGTTAAAAAGGCAAATGATGTGGTAAAAATAATGGCCACCAATTGTGAGGAAGAACTTAAATACTATTTCACTCTCGAACCAAAATTCCGTGCTACAATTCAGGAGGATCTGCAACGCTCGTTCTATATTATGCAGGAGTTAAGTAATATGTCCGGCCGTTTTGGGGAGAAAGCTTTGAGTGAGGATATTTCTAAAAGGTTGAATGATTTGCTCAAAACTTATCAGCCGGATCTTGCCACTCCGGAAATGAAAAAATAAATTATTTTTTAGTTCTCGTTAGATTTAATTATTTTTGTCTCCGATTATTGGAAAATTGCTTTGATAGATACTATTACGAATGAGATTTAAACTGCAGGTTCATCTGCCACATTATATTACAAAATGGTTTCCATTGGCTGTATGGCGGATGGATGACGATTCTAAGACCGTATATCTGACTTTCGATGATGGTCCAATACCCGAGGTAACACCTTGGGTATTGGATTTATTACACAAGAATAACATCAAGGCAACTTTTTTTGCTGTTGGTGAAAATGTTTTCCGGTATCCCGAACTGTTTGAACAGATCATCGAAGAGGGGCATGCCGTTGGAAATCACACCTATCACCATCTCCAGGGGCTTAAATCGGATAACCGTACTTATTACAAGGATATAGTCAAGGCGAATAACCTGATCGGATCAAATCTCTTTCGTCCGCCTCATGGATGGTTGAAAAGGGCTCAATACCGTTATTTATCCGGTAAGTATAAGATCATCATGTGGGATGTTATCTCCTGCGATTACAACCAGAATATCACGAAAGAGGAGGTTTTGCAAAACGTACTTGATTTTGCAAGATCAGGTAGTATCATCACTTTCCATGATTCGAAAAAAGCGGCCAGCCACCTTTATTGGGCACTTCCCCGTGCTATTGCGGCATTGAAAGCGGAGGGTTATGAGTTCAGTAAAATTGAATTCCCAAAAGTACGTCGTCTTTCCTTCTCTCCCGCTTTACAGCGTATCAGGCGCCTACGAAACAATCTCAAGCAGTTGAGTCATTGGGCATAAGATAGTATTATCTTTGCTTTTTGACGTTTCATTACCCGAAGTCTCTTTTGCAGAGATCTTTTGACCATTTTTATCTTTTTTCTATCACATTTTCTCCCTTTCCCTAAAGGAATCGGAGAATTTCTTTTTAATAATTATATAGTTAGAGTAATCTAACTATATTTGTATCGGAAATGCTGCTGCATGCAACACAGTTCTTAAACAGCAGATATTGGATGCAATCACTGGAACAATAAACCGGATGCTTATTCTTTAAGATTTAATTAAGACGAATACGTTAAAATGAGAAAACTGGAAGAAATGATCGCAAAAGTGTCCGGATACATGGGGCGAATGGAAGAGGAATCAAAAGAACAATTTAATTTCAAGGAGCTTACGCTTACTCAAATGCATTACCTGGAGATGATCAGCGAACTTGAAAATCCGAATCTGACAGAGCTGGCTGCTGCAATGCAACTGACAAAGCCTACTGTTACAGTATTGGTCGATAAGTTGATAGAAAAGGAACTGATCTATAAGGTTCAATCGGATGCAGACAGAAGAAGTACGCACCTGCACCTTTCAGAAAGAGGTAAACTGATCAACCAGATGCATGAATATGCCCACCGGCGTATTGCTGAGGAGATAGAGAAAAAGGTCAACCCCGATGAGATGGAACAGTTGATCAGTTTGCTTGAAAAAATCATGGCTTAATTTTTTATTTTTATAATTAGATAGATCAAACTAATAATTGGTACAATGGTAAATGACAGTATCAGATCTGAAAAGATCCAGGGATTAACTGGCGAGCAGGTCAGGCAAAAATTAGCGGCAGATGGATTCAATGAGTTACCATCCTCAAAACCCAAAAGCCTGTTGAAAATTGCTTTTGGGGTTATCCAGGAGCCAATGTTCCTTTTGTTAGTGGCTTGCGGAGCACTTTATCTTTTTCTTGGTGATGTTCAGGAAGGTTTAATGCTGCTTGGTTTTGTCTTTGTGATCATGGGCATTGAGTTTTACCAGGAGAAAAAAACCGAAAAGGCCCTTGATGCCTTGAAAGATCTTGCCAGTCCGCGGGCACTTGTTATCCGCGATGGCGTTGAGAAGCGCATTCCGGGACGAGATGTTGTTACTGATGATATCATGATCCTTCAGGAAGGGGACAGGGTTCCGGCTGACGCAATTGTTCTCTTCTCCGTGAATCTAAGCGCTGATGAATCACTTTTAAC
>JANYLE010000460.1 GCA_025363795.1 Mariniphaga sp.
GTCTGATGTTTACAAATGAAGGCTCATCTGCCCTTTACCAGGGGCTTGATTTTATCAAAAATTAAGGTGTTCATTGCACAGTCGTACCTACAATTTCAGGTACCGGTGCCGAAGCATCGATGACAACCGTATTAAGCGGACCTGAGAAGAAATTGGGTATCAAAGGGAACTTCACAACAGCAGATCAACTGGTGTTAGATCCTGATTTAATTGCCTCAGTTCCAGAACCGCATCGGTTTTATACAGCAATGGATTGTTATATCCATAATATTGAAGCTGGACATGGTCACCGCAAAACGATCATGGGTGATTCTTTGGGAACAGAGTCGCTTCGTCTTTGCCGCGAAATATTTTTATGCGAGGATAGCCATACTCCCGAGAATGACGAGAAATTGATGGTTGCCTCTTATCTTGGCGGACTTTCATTGACTTATTCGGAAGTTGGTGCATGTCATGCGATTTCGTATGGCCTTGCAACAGTTCTGGGAATTCATCATGGAATCGGGAACTGTGTTGTCTTTAATCAATTGGAAGAATTTTATCCTGAAGGGGTGAAAGAATTCAAGGCGATGATGAAGAACAACAATATCGTTCTTCCAACAGGCGTAACCGCTAATTGTACGAAAGAAGAGATCGAAAAAATGATTGATGTAACGCTTACACTTGTATTCATGTGGGCACATGTCAGCGGACCAGATTGGCAGAAAACAATTACCCGCGAGAAACTCCGTGGTCTGCTATTAAAAATGTAAAAAATTAAGAATGAAGAAAATAGTTAAAGTAGGAAATGTTGAATGCGGTGCAGATCAACTGTTTTTAATAGCAGGACCTTGTGTTGTTGAAGATGAAAAAACGATGATGGACACTGCCGAATTTCTGGTAGGTTTATCTGAAAAACTCCATCTTCCGTTGATCTTCAAATCTTCGTTCCAGAAAGATAACCGTAGTTCAGCTGACTTCTACTCCGGACCAGGGATAGATAAGGGGCTCGCTATGCTTCAAAAGATAAAAGAACAATTTAATGTTCCGATCCTTACTGACATTCATTATCCTGACCAGATTGCAGCGGCTGCCGAAGTTGTTGATGTGATCCAGATTCCGGCTTATCTTGTGATGCAGACCACATTGGTTGTTGAGGCTGCGAAAACGGGGAAGGTAATTAATCTTAAACACGGACAGTTTCTTGCTCCGGAAAATATGATTAAACCGGTTAAGAAAGTGGAACAGGTTGGAAATTATAATATCATGGTCACAGAAAGAGGTTATACTTTTGGCTATAATGATCTTATCGTTGATCCACGAAGCTTTTACCACCTGAGAACAACTGGTTATCCTGTTATATTCGATGTGACACATTCTATTCGCAAATATGGGATTCCAAGTTCGGACCCTGCAGGTGGCTCACGCGAATTTATTCCAACTTTGGCACGTGCAGGAGTGGCAGCCGGGATTGACGGATTGTTTATTGAAGTTCATCCCGATCCATCGCGCGCTTTGTGCGATGCAGCAAGTCAAATGTGTATTGGAGATGTCACCGAGTTCCTTAAACCGCTCATCGATATTCATAATGTTGAAGTAAAATACAGATCTTAAATTTAAATTATAAATTGATATGGAATTTTTTCTTGACTCGGCTAATCTGGCTGAAATTGAAGAAGCCCTGAAATTGGGGATCATTGATGGCGTTACAACAACGCCAACATTTATGCACAAGAACGGTATTACAGATATCGACGGTGCAATCATTAAATTGTCAAAAATGGTCCCTGTGCTTATGATTGAAGCGTTGGGCGAAACTTCCGAACAAATTGTTGCAGAAGCTCATCGCCTTTTAGACCTTGGCCTTGACAAGAAAAAGACGGTATTCAAAATTCCGGTCAATTTCGAAGGGGTGAAAGCCTGCAAAATGCTTCATGAGGAAGGGTTTTTAATCAATTTACACCTGGTTTACAACATTCAGCAAGCTTATATGGCATTGACTGCCGGAGCAAACTACGTGTGTGTATTGGTCGGCCGGATGCAGGATCAGGGACATGATGCGCTGGGTCTTGTAAAACAAATTGTTGATGTCATTAAAGAATACAAATACGATTGTAAGGTGATGTTTTCATCAGTTAGATATCCTGAACATGTAAAGGATGCACTGATGCTTGGAGCACACAATATTACACTTCCGTGGAGCATCATGAAAAAACTGGCAGATAACCATTTGACAAAATTGGGTACCGATCAGTTCTTTCAACATACTCGACTGATGACCATCCAGGTTAAGAGTGTTATTTCTGATTCGAACCCTGTTGTTGACATTGATTGTAAAGTGATTGACGCGTTGTTAAAGATGACTGACTCAGGAATGGGAGCAGTCTCGGTTGTGACCAAGAACGGCAAACTAACGGGTATCTTCACCGATGGAGATTTACGCCGCCAGATGCGCAAACTGGGCGAACGTATTCACACAGCATCTGTTGGTGAATGTATGACAGTTAATCCTATCTCGATAGAAGGTGATTCGTTCTTGCAGAAGGCTGCTGACATTTTTAATGCCAATCAGGTTGATAATATCATTGTAACTGAAAACGGTCTTCCAATCGGAATGCTCGACATTCAGGATTTGGTTAAGCTTGATTTAATCAATTAAAAATCTATAATTCATACACAAAGGCGGAGCATTTATGTTCCGCCTTTGTAGTTTAAAATTATTGCCATGGATTTTAAATCACTCGTATTAGCACGTCAAAGCGACCGAAGTTATCTTGATCAACCCATCGAAAAAGATAAATTGGCAAGCATTCTGGAATGTGCTCGTATGGCTCCTTCGGCTTGCAATGCACAACCATGGCATATCATCGTGGTTGACAATCCGGAAATCAAAAACAAGGTTGCCGATGCGACCTCTGAGAAGCTATTGGGCATGAATCATTTCACAAAGCAAGCCCCGATTCATCTTGTTATAATCGAGGAGGCAGCAAATCTAACCTCAAACTTTGGAAGCTGGGTGAAGCGGAAGCATTTCCCATTGATAGATATCGGAATTGTTGCTGAGCATATCTGCCTGGCTGCCGCATCTGAAGGACTTGGAAGTTGCATGATTGGTTGGTTTGACGAATCAAAAGTGAAAAAAATACTCAATATCCCTTCCTCAAAACGGGTGCTACTCATCATCACATTGGGATATGCTGCCAAAGAGACGAGAACTAAAATCCGAAAACCTATCGATAAGATTGTCTCTTACAATAGCTACGGTGAAAAATCAGCAGATTAGAACCGTTACCAATTATTCCATTTTTACTTCTTTATCAATTCATCAATCACCTTACCCGTAACTGATCCCGGAGGAGCAATCCCAAGAAACGCAGCTATTGTAGGGACAATATCGGTAGCACTCGTCCTTCGCAAAGTAGTACCCTTTGTAATTCCTGCACCATACCATACCAAAGGAACCTGGTTATTATCCGTATAATCGACCGGGTTGAATTTATCTTTTGGTTGCCAGCCATCTTCATATTTAATCAGCACATCGCCCGACCGTTTAATGTGATAATTGTTTTGAAACGGTTCAAGCGGTCCGCCGGGAAAGTTGTCTGCTTCAATTTCCTGTGCTGCTTTCGCATAAGCTATTCCCGCAAACTGATTTAGAAAAGAAGCAACAGTCACCTGTACTTCACGAAGATCCATCTTTTTCTTTTCGATCAATTCATGATTTAAGTAAACCTGCTGATTCGTAAACAATTCGACCCAGTTATCGACGCCATATTTGATATTCAGGTACGATTTCAGCAAGGCTATGGCGCTTTCCGGATTAAATATCCCGGCGGTCATGCGGTATTTCTCTTTCAGATAATCAGCCGGGTACGAAATACTTGTCAAGCCGGTCAGGTAAACCAGGATATTGTCGGTCCCGTAACCACCTTCGAGGTATTTCAACAGATCTGCGATCTCTTTATCCAATCGCAGGTAAGTATCCTCCATTTCGGCAGAGAATGGACCAAAAGAGTTTCTTTCATAATCCATAGAAGAGAATACGACCGTTAGAAGATCCGGAACAAGATCATAACCAATCTGTTCTTTCGGAATCATCTGAAGGGTGAAATCCTTTACGATGGTATTTCCATAAGGTGTGGTTTTCATTATTTTATAGCTTCCGCCCGATTCCTTTTTTAACTTACCCATATCGAAAGGAAATGAATTGTATTTCCCGAAGTATCCGGGCTCCTTAAGCGTCATGTCCGAAATACTTTCAGTATAGGAAATCTGATCCTTGAAAGTGGTCCATTTCTCCCCAAAATAGGAATCGGCCATCTTTAAGCCATTATAATCAAACGCCCATGTTGGGAAATTCTCCACGTAATAGGAACTCGAAATCATTTTACCCGATGTCTTATCAAACCAGTAAGCACCATCGGCTGCATGACCAGCCGCCAAAACAGCGGAATAATCATTTAATGCGACTGTAAATACCCTGGATTTCCCTTTGGTGACTAGCTTAAGTTGATCACCCAATGTTGGTGTCATCAACTTCATTGCCGACCTATCACCTTCGCGAGAGTCGGAGCCTACTGTGATAAAAAGGTCGTCCCTGATGGCATTTACCTCTTTCCCTTTTAACCGATCGATCCAGTTATCGTTGATGATTCCATGCCGCGAAGGAGTCGTTCCTGTTGACAGCGTCGCCATATTTACCGTTGGTCGTTGTATCAAATTATCATAGTGATGATTTGCACAAATAAAACCCCTCGAATATAACCGCTGAAAACCACCTTCCCCGAATTTATCCCAATATCGTTCAATGTAATCCGGATTAAAATCTTCGATTACAATTCCGACAACTACACGGGGTGTATTTGCTGATATTGTAGTATGTCCTTGTGCCAGAACAAAAAATGGGATGCAAAATCCCAGAAAGAGCGTCAAAAACTTTTTAAACATTATCTGATATTTTTTCTACAAGAAAGCGGATATACTTTGCTTCCGGACAATATTAATGAAATATTATTTTAGCTGAAGGAATCAAGACCAAAGCACCGAACAACACATTTGTTCTTTGAGTTGTTACTTGGTTGAAATCTCCATACACCTATTTAGGCCATGCCTGAAATGGATTCATTGCAAGATAGGAATTGTAATAACGAAAATCGCCTGTCACATCCTTTCCAATCCAGGATGGAACTAAAAAAATCTCGTTTTCCGATTCCAGCTCAATTTCGGCCATGATCAAACCCTTGTTTTCCCCTTCAAACTCATCCACTTCCCAGATTTTTCCCTCAAATAGAACCCTGGTTCTGTACTTGTCTATTACCGGAATAGAACACAATTCAAGCATTTCGAGAGCTTCGTTCACGGGAACCGGATATTCAAACTCCTTACGGCTAAATCCTTGTGATATCCCTTTTATTGTAAGGTAACCATTTGAACCTGCTACCCGAACCCTAACAGTCCTTTCACCGTCAGCAACTAAATAACCCTGTACATAATGGACCGGAATACCTGACTTCCGCCAATCATCGTTTGAGACTAAATATTTACGTTCAATTTCAACTCCCATTTCGTCAATTTCTAAACAGACTTAAAGTCAATTTCCAAAAAACGGGGAACCTCCTTCTTCCACCGGGTTTCAACAAAAGCAAGGTGATCCGGATGAGTGTTATAGGCAGCATATTCCGCCTGTCCCGGAAATACCATCGAAAAACCATAAGTGAAATCGTTCTTTAAACTCACCTGACTGAACACCTGAAAGTTCTGAACACCCGGTATTTTGCTTAAAATCTGTTGACCATCTTTAAGAAACTTTTGAGCCAGGGATGATCCTTTTTCATGACTCAGATCAAAGATGACCATATGTTGAATCTCCCCAGGTTTAAGGGAAGCAGACCCAATATTGCTATTTGTACTTTCCATACTATTTGAAATTAAAGGAATTGCTGTGCATGCAGCAAAAGTACCAATTCCTAAACGCGATAAGAAATTTCTTCGTTCCATTCCACAACCACTTTATCTGATAAAACTATTCAATTTTTCAATAGAAAAAAAGAAATTGAGTTTTATCGTCATAATTACGGGAAGGAGATTGGATCAAACCGTGACAAAATGAACGACAGGAAACAGTTGCAAGATTGCAGACAGGTAAACAATTTTCTTATATTTACTTCAAATTAAATAAGGGATGGAACCAGTCAGGGAAGTGTGTATAGAATCGTTTCAGGAAGCATTAACAGTAATTGCTGCGGGTGCTACACGAATTGAACTTTGTGAGAATTTATCAGTTGGCGGAACAACCCCTTCCTACGGAACAATCTGGCAGGTTACCGAAAAGATAAAAGTCCCGGCAATGGTCATGATCAGGCCGCGCGGAGGTGATTTTTGTTATTCAAAGGATGAGTTTGAGATCATGCAGCACGATATTGAGGTCTGTCATCAGCTGGGTGTCTATGGGGTTGTTTTCGGGCTGCTCAACAGTGATCAGACAATCGATATTGAAAGGACTACCCAACTGGTGAATTTGGCCCGCCCCATGCAGGTGACCTTTCACAAAGCAATAGATGATGCCAAAGATATATTGAAAGCCGTCAGGCAGCTAAAAACAATCGGGGTTGACCGGATTCTCACCTCAGGCGGACAGCCAACAGCCAAGGGCGGAAGTGAAATACTTCGAAAGATGATCGAAATCGCGGGTGATCAGCCCAAAATTATTGTCGCCGGAAAAGTAACCTGGGAAAATTTCGATGAAATCCAGCATTTGATCCCTTCAGGAGAATATCACGGCAGAAGATTGGTAAACTATTAACTCAAGAAATTAAGATCACTACGCTCCTATCTTTAAGGAAATCATGGATAGCGAACCTCCGACGGTCTTATCATTAAATAAACTCAGCTTTTCATTTTCTTCCTTTAATGCCAGCATATAGAGCAAAGGAAGGTAATGTTCCTGTGTCGGAATTGCAAGGTTAAATGCCTTACCTTGTGATTTGTAATCGATCAGCTCCTTGTGGTTTCCATCAAGAATATATTTTTTCATTTTCTCGCTGGCTTCAATGGCCCAGTCAAATCCATAATTATCTGTGTTTAACTTGCCCCAGGCAACCATTCCAAGATTGTGAACGATGTTTCCGCTCCCGATAATCAACACACCTTTATTACGAAGTGAAGCCAATTCTTTGGCCAACTCATAGTGATATTGTGGCGTCTGATAATAATCCAGGCTCATCTGAATAACAGGAACATCAGCCTTCGGATACAAATGTTTGATCACACTCCAGGCCCCATGATCAAGTCCCCACTTTTCATCCAGACCAACTGTGGTTTTCGTGACGATGCTTTTTGTTTCTTTTGCCAGTTCAGGACTTCCGGGTGCCGGATACTGCACATCAAATAAAGCTTTAGGGAATCCGCCAAAATCGTGAATCGTCATTGGCTTCTCCATGGCAGTAACGAAAGTTCCTTTTGTTTCCCAATGTGCCGATACACATAAAATGGCAGTCGGTTTTGGCAAAGTCTTTCCAATATTTCTCCAACCCGTTACAAACTCATTTTCTTCTATGGCATTCATGGGGCTCCCATGTCCAAGGAACAAAACAGGCATCTTTTCGGTATTGCCAAATTGTTCCGTTATTTTATTTAATCCGTTCACTTTCATTGTTGCTCCTGCTAAAGATATTAATGCGACTGATTGTAAAAAATGTTTCCTATTCATTTTCGGTTAAAGATATCACTTAAATCAGCCAATGATCCGATAAACCTGACGATAAGTTCCTTCGTTTTCTCATCTTCCAGATTACCCGTTTCATCAAATTTCGTATGGGCCTGGGCGATCATGATCTCAGGCTTATTCATCACATAGGCATTTAAAAACACCATGATTTGCCGCAGATGATATTGTGCCTTTGCTGTGCCAAACATCCCCGGACTCGCACCCATTATTCCAACCGGTTTCATGTCGAACGGTTTATCAGGAGAACGGGATATAAAATCAATTACATTTTTGAGTACACCCGGAACTGAATAATTGTATTCCGGCGTAACGATGATAACTGCATCGGCAGCCTTAATTACATCACTCAGTTTTTTAACAACAACCGGAAATTGCTTCTCATACAAATCAGCGTTGTACAATGGCACCTCGTCAATCGACAGGTGTTCGATAATAATATTACCCGGTGCGAGTTTTTGGGCAGCTTTCAACGTCTTCGTATTGTACGAACCGCGTCTTAAGCTCCCTGATATTGCAACAAAATGGTACTGTTTTTCGTCTTTCATAGCTTAATCTTTGAAGTTTCTTTCCCAATTCAAAAAGTTCCCTTTCACGGGACAATCTCCCTGATTAAACAGAATTATGACCTTTGATGTTTTATATCAAAAGTCATAATCCGAAAAAACACAAAAATCAATTACAACTTGTTATGGGTACCATCACAAAATGGCGGATTTTTCGTGTGTTTACATCCGCAAAGGTAAGCCTTGCCAGTCTCTTTCGCGTTAAAAAATACCGGTGTGAACCCTGTCCCCTTATGGGATCCGTCACAAAATGGCTGATTCTTACTTTGGCCACAGGCACACCAATGGTATTCTTTTCCAGCTTCGAGGTCTACTGCATAAGGTCCTTTTTGAGCAATCTTTGG